>JBDRBW010000010.1:0-17706 GCA_043822345.1 Patescibacteria group bacterium | reverse complement strand
CTTTTTATACTGGTAAGAAAAAAGTGTTGGATACCGTCGGTAAAGTGGAACGGTTCAAAAAACGAACCGCCAAAGCCGCCATCAAAACCGTCCGCAAGAAATCCGAAAAGAAAACCGCCAAGAAAGCGAAAAAAGCTAAATAGCTAAACAGCTCACCTAGGTGAGCTGTTTAGCTTCTGGATTCCCACTTTCGCAGGAATGACGGCTTGTGCTAAAATAATGGTATGAGAAAAGATTTGGTACTTCCATTTCTTATCCTCCTGTTTTTCGGCGGATTTTTTTGGTACTCGCAACCAGCTTTTGCCGCCAGCGGCGCCACCCTCTCTATCTCTCCCGCATCGGGAACTGTTTTATATAATTCCACTTTTGAAGCTTCCATATATATGGACACCCGCGGCGAAAGTATTAACGCCGTTGAGTTAAATCTTAAATTCCCTCCGGACAAGCTAAGTATCATTAAACCATCGGGCGGTGAGTCGTTTTTTTCTATTTGGCCTGAAGTCCCTGTTTATTCCAATACAGATGGTACTGTTAAGCTAGTCGGTGGTATTCCTAATGGCATTATCACCGAAAGTGGCCTTATCACCACTATTACTTTTAAAGCCAAACAAACCGGCCAAGCTACAATAGAAATTCTTCCATCATCTAAGGTTCTAGCCAATGATGGTCGAGGAACTGACGTTCTTGCTCGTAGTGGCCGAGGTACTTTCACCATAAAACCCCGCCCTCCTGGTGGGGTTAAAGTATTTTCGGAAACTCACCCTTTTGAAGATCAATGGTACAACAACAATAATCCCATCTTCACATGGGAAAAGGATGCTGGAGTTACTGATTTCAGCTTTGTTTTAGATAACAAACCTCAAACCATCCCCGATAACAATACTAATAATCAAGACACTATTAAGGCATATGAAGAGCTAGATGATGGACTCTGGTATTTCCATGTTAAAGCAAAAAAAAGACGGTATCTGGGGTACCACGACACACTTTTTAATCCATATCGACACTGCGCCACCCGCCTCTTTTGAGCCGACAGTGGATGTTCTAACTGCTTCTATTATTAATAGGGCACTAGTATCATTCTTCACCACTGATGCAATGTCGGGAATTGACCATTATGAAGTTGGAATTATTGACACTGAAACATCTCCTTCAGAATCGCCATTATTTGTGGAAGCACGCAGTCCCTATCAACTACCAGATCTCCTCGGCGGTAATATGCGAGTAATTATTAGAGCGATAGATAGAGTTGGCAACGTCCGTGATGAATCGTTAGATATCCACGTTCCCTTTTCCTCAAAAGTAGTATTCGGCGCCATCTTATTCGTAATTTTACTGCTAATTCTTTTCCACTTCCTCTTCGGCCACCACATCATCAACCGACTTAAAAGGGCGTACGCAATTCTCTTTCCTTCATCCTAGTACAAACCGGTCATCCTGAGCTTTGCGAAGGACTTTTAAAAGATTCTTCATTATCGTTCAGAATGACATTTTATAGTTTACGCAGTCCAATTAGCAAGCATAATACTCAAGTCGCTTAAATCTACTCTTCTGTCATTATTAATGTCTGGAGATAAATAATCAAATCCTAAAATTGAAGCGAAGAAGCTCCTATCCTGATCTTTATCAGGTTGCTTTTGCCAAGCATAAAACAAAATACTGATATCCTGAAGATTAACTATACAGTCTTTATTTAAGTCACCCACACGACAAGGTGGGAAGATTTTTTTTTCTATTAAATCCTTAACCTCATCCATAATATCCTCAAAAACATCCCGAACAGTGTCAATAATACTAGCAGGCCCGCCACCGCAAGTTGTGGAAAACTTGTAAAATTAATAAAAATGGTTTAGCGTTAGTCGGTTACGAAGCCCGTATCGTGAGGCGTTGAACGGTTACGTAGGAGACGCTTAACCTAACCGCTAAACGAAACGGGCCTCGTCACCGTAACCGATGTACGGTGAATTAGGTGAATTTAATTCTTCCCCTTAGTAATCAAAAAAGATTTTCTTCAATGCCTTTCAATCTTTACAAAAGCTGGCCAAAAATCACATTGCTTTGCGAATCTTTAATATAGTTCTTGCTGACAACGTAGCCGCTTTTTACTTTAGCAAGCTTCATAGATTTTCTAAGATTACGAACGTCAACAGCAGAAGCCGTATTTTTTACTTCGTAAGCAATTTTTTTATTCAGAATAAAATCAACCTCCGCGCCAGTTTTTCTTCTAAAATAATTAATTTTCCCCTTTGTTTTTAATTGGTTGAAAACAGCGTTTTCCAATAGCTGGCCGGCATTAAGTTGCGCCATAACTTTCAGGATGCCGTTATCACAAAAGTAAATTTTTTGTGTCCCCGAAACTGTCCGGTCAATACTTTTAGACAAAGGAGATACTAGATGAATAAAATAAGTATCCTGTAAAAATGCCAAATAAGAATAAATAGTGACTCTTTGTATTTGTAACTCTTGCGATAATTTGACTAAATCCAACTGCGAGCCGACCCGAGCAGTAAGTAACATCACCAAGTCGCGAACTTTGTGGCCTTTTCTGTAATCGGCTAGATTAATAATCTCCTGTTGGTAATAAGAAGCAAAAATATCATTGAGGCGATCTTTCTTAAACTGCCTCTTATTTTCCAAAACAACTTCAGGAAACCCTCCCCACTCAACAAATTCCTTATAATAATAGTCGTATAATTCGTAATCCAATTCGGATATTTTTTTCTTGTTTTTAATTTTCTGATAACGTTCAGCATCTTCTTTTTTAAAAATTAAAAACTCCTCAAAATCCAAGGGATAAAGTTCAAATATTATTTTTCTCCCCGCCAAGCTTTCGGGAAACAAATTTTTCAAGTAATAGCTCGCCGATCCCGTTAGTATAAACTTGACTTGATAGTGGTCTATTAAATACTTAACCACTTTACTGATAAGCGGATATAATTGGACTTCGTCAATAAAAACGTAAACTCTTTTTTGCCTGTCAAGATCACCTCTTTGGATGATATTCTCATAAACATCATTGTAATCAACGTCTTCAAAATATTTCATATCCAGCGGATTTTCAAAATCAAACCAAACCTTGTTGTCCACGGATTTATATATTTCCCGCAAAATAGTTGTTTTCCCAACTCGCCGCATGCCTGTTAATACAACGGCTTTGTTGTTTTTTAAATTTTTTCTTATTTGCGCCTCTATTTTTCTAGAATAGTACATAAATGTATATTACTACTATACAAAAAAGTAACCAAAATGTATAGTAACTTCCCTTACTGTGCATTTATAAATAATACCACTTCTTCCCCAAACCCCACCTGTGGATAATTCCCCCATAGTGACCTACGAGGTCACTATTTTGGAGAGGGCTTTTTTGCGTAATTTATATGAGTTACAGTGGCTTAATATTCCTAAATATGAACTCATAACAGAAACAAGCCGCTTGCCGACGGCGTCCGGTAGCTCTCTCTCTCTCTCTCTCTCTCTCTCTCTCTCTCTCTCTCTACGACGCCGTTCCAATAAGTCACTGCCTTGTAAAAATTCCCTTTTGTTCGATTACTGATGTATATGCGATACGGCTTGATAAAAACTCCCAGTCACAAAACTCCCTTGGAATAATGCTGGAGATAGATTTTTTTTGGAATGAAGTTGTAAAAATAGATTTTTCTGTAAATAATTCGAAATTACCAGAATAATAGATTTGAGATATTCTTTATTAGAGTGAATAATTATCATATCATCCACGTATCGGTCACAATACTTACAGCCAAGCTTATATTTTATAAAATAGTCAAAATCGTTCAAATATACATTACCAAACAATTGCGAGGTTAAATTTCCAATCGGCAATCCTTTGCCCTTTTTCGCATAGAATAAGCTTTTTGACTTTGGCAAACCGACCCAATCTTTTTTTGTTGCCTTTGATAATGCAGTTTTTTATTGGATCATGAAAAATGATTTTGCGAATTAAATATAAAATAAAGTCGTTGGGATAATAAGAGATTACTTCGCTTTGTTCCACTTCGCTCGCAATGACAGTTTACGAAAGATTGCCGCGCTTCGCTCGCAATGACGGATTTGTAAAGCACAAAATTATGATACAATAATCCTATGAATAGAAAAATGGCTATTTGGTGCGGGATTGGCGCGACCATTGTTTTAGGTGGGCTTATTTGGCAAACCGCCACTCTGGAGGCGGCTTCAATAACTCTCCGCCCTATTGCCGATGGCGACACTACCGAGTGGGTAGCCACGCCTTTTGGCGACCACTATGCCACCCTCAATGAAGAAATTAGCCAACCGGATGCCGCCGATACCGATAATTATATTTCCACGTCTGCCAGCGGCAAAAACGGCAAAGAAGAGAATATTCTAAAATTTGACGCCAGCGCTATTAATGGTGAAATTACTGAAATAACTATCTGGGTTTATACTAAAAACACGAAATGTAATGGGGGAAAGATTAAGAAAGAAAAGATTATTGGTGGGGGTTTAGAATTGGAAGAAATAGAAGATGATGCTAATTGCGATCAGATAACCATAGCCGCTCTCAATAAATCAGAAACTATTATTCCATCAACAAATGGCTATAGTTGGTTAAGCGCCACACTTAAACCAAAAAAATCGCCTGATGGACAATTTATTGAATTATCTATCACCCATGACGCCCAAGGCAGTGGCAACGCCAATAATGATGAGTTGCGTATTGCCGCAGTTTATCTTGACGTTACTTACAGCGCTGATGATAACGGAAAACATAAGGGTGAGAAAATTAAAGACAAAGAAAAAGGGAAGATAGATGACACCCCTAAACATAATGCCGATAAAAAAAGTGGAGAAGAAATAAAAGAGCTGAAAGAAAAAACAAAACCCGATGATCCGCCTAAGCACAATGCTATTAATTCCGGCGGCGGTGATAACGCCCAATGAACAAAGTAATCCTAGAAATAAGAGCGGGGACGGGCGGGGACGAAGCCGCTATTTTTGCCGGCGACCTCGCCAGAATGTACCAACGCTATGCTCAAAAAAGAGGGTGGGGTTTTAGTATTTTGGACTCCCACGCCAGCACTATCGGCGGTTACAAAAACCTCACCGCCCAAATCAGCGGCGAGGGCGTTTATGATGATTTGAAACAAGAATCAGGCGTCCATCGAGTTCAACGGGTGCCAGCAACCGAAAAATCCGGCCGCATCCATACCTCAACAGCATCGGTGGCGGTCTTGCCGGAAGTGGAGCCGTCCGAAGTTCAGGTCAACCCCCAAGATATAGAAATAACATTTTTTCGCTCCTCCGGACCCGGCGGACAAAACGTTAATAAGGTAGAGACCGCTGTCCGCATCCTCCACAAGCCAACCGGCATCGTCGTTTCTTCGCAAAGCGAACGCTCCCAACAGCGCAACCGTGAGCTGGCCTTGGATATTCTCCGCGCCAAGTTATATGAGGAAAAACGACTGGAAGAAGAAGCAAAAGTCGGTGGCTTGCGTCGCGAACAAATCGGCGGTAGCGAACGCGCCGAAAAAATTCGCACCTACAATTTTCCACAAGACAGGATTACCGACCACCGCATCGGAAAAAAATTCCACGAAATCGAACGCATCCTCGACGGCGGCCTAGATGTGATTGTGAAGAAGTTTAAGAAGAAATCTGCTTAATATCGGCTTCAAATTGCGCCGCCCTATCAATAACCCGCTCCCCGTAAGTCAAGCGATAATTCCACCAACGGCTACCGGCGTAGTACTTGGCCGCCGCGCAACGATCCTGCAAAATATCAGCTAGCAGGATGTGCTTGTACTCATCGGCGTAATTAACACAGGCGCTGGAAGATCGCGCATCTTTTAGATAAAGCGCCGTCCCCACAAAAGCGTCAAGATTTCTCCACGGCGATGGGGGATTACTACCAGTCAACGAAGCGATTCTATCTTTGTAAATCTGCCACGTAGAGGGAATAAACTGCGCCGGTCCCATCGCCCCGCCATAAGCGCCATCATAACTAATCGGACAAGACACCTTAACCGAATCGGGGCTTATCCCCAACTCCGCCACGATCTCCAAAAACGCCGGCAAATCCCGCGTCGGGTGCATCGCCTCCTGATAACCGCACTGGCCAACATTGCTCCCTAATGCCGATTCCTTGTCCAGCACCGCCAGAATCATTGCTGGTCGTATACCCGTTAAATCGCCAGCGCTTTTAGCTAATACATAGGCCTGCTCAAAGGTCAGTTGTCCCCCACCCAAAAACTCAAAGATTCGGCTCCTAATCTGCGCCGCCGTCTGCTTGGAAATCACCAATAACTCCTGATACTTGGATTCCTCGCCCTTGGTAACATCTAACAATTCCTTTTTATCCACCTTTTTTGACTCCAATTCCTGTTTTTGAGAATCACGGTAATTTTTCAAACTTTCCTCATCGGATTTTTGCAAAGCCAAATCCTCTTTCTCGTTGAGTAACTTATCACGTGCCGCCAGCGTCTCCTGTAAAGCAATATTTAAACCCTCCTGCACCTCTAACAAGCCGTTCACATTGGCGAAAAAATTGGACAAGCTCGGCGACTGCAAAAGTATCTCCACAATACTTTCGGTCTCCTGTTCGTACATATTGCGAAGCGCCGCCTTCAGCGCTCCTTTGTGCTCGTCTAATTTAGCTTCAGTCTCTACCACCCCCGCCTTCTTTTCGCCAATCTCCGCATTCAATTTCTCAACCGACAAATTAATTGCTTTAATCTGCAGATTTTTCTGCCGAATCTCACTATCAAACTTATTAATTTCCCCTTCTAAAGTATTGCCTTGTTTCTTGTACTGCTCAACAATTACCTCTGTTTCGGCAATCTGCTTCTCCAACTTCGCTAACTCCTCTTCCAAAATTTTTCTTTCTTCAATAGAAGAAAGCGCAAAAGCGCTATTTGTTGCAAAAACAAGCAATAAAAAACAAGCTATCGCCAAAACAAACGCTTTTTTAGTAAACAAAATCATTTATTGCTACATTGTTATATTGCTATATTGTTAACAATACAACAATAAAACAATACAACAATTATTTCTCCTTTTCTTCGTCATTCTGAGCCTGCGAAGAATCTGTTTTAAGATCCTTCGGCTCCGTCTCAGGATGACTGGCGGTTTCCTCTCCCTCAACTTCCACTTCCTCGGTTGGCGCGGCTCCCTCTTCCTCCAATGCCTTCGCCTCCTCCTCGGTCATCTGCGGCTTCACTGAAACCACCACGTTTTCGGGTTCTGATAATATTTTAACATTATTTGGCACTAATAAATCACTGACGTGTAAACTACTGTCCAGCTCTTCCAGTTTCGAGACGTCAACGTCTATCTGGCGTGGCATATCCGCCGGCAGGGCCTCCACTTCAACCTCCTGCATAACTTTTACCAAAATACCATTCTGATCTTTGACCGCCAACGATTCGCCGATAAAAACCAATGGCACTTCGGTTTGCACCACCTCGTCCATTTTCACCTGATAAAAATCAACGCTTAAAATATCATCTGTCACCGGATGACGATGAATATTATAAATAAGGACGGGGTGAACATCACTGTCATTTCGAGCTCCCGCCTGCAACGCTGTAGCATCTGCGGGCAGGTGTCGAGAAATCTCATCAACTTTGCTTTTATCATCTTTTATGAGATCTTTCGACTTCGCTACGCTACGCTCAAGATGACCGATCGAAAGCGACACCACCGTATTCTCGCCCGCTTCCTCAAAGGCCTTTTTAAACTCTTTAGCTAATACCGTTAAATGGACATTCTCAATCCCCCGCCCATAAAGCTCGGCGGGGATTAAGTTTTGTTTTCGTAAACTATTAAGTTTTCTCCCAAAAACCTCTCGTTTTTGGGCTTTAAGTTCTACTGACATGGATAGAATATTACCTCAACGCACCGCATTGTGCAATAGTAATCGCAACGCTTCAGCGCTTAAAAAATTACCGCCGTCATTAATCACCACAGGAAAGATCGCCACTCTTTGTTCAAGATTATCCCAAACAGGGCGTTCGTTCACAATAATAACAAAATCCCGCCAATTAGCAGACGCCTTTTCGTCTAGAAAAGCAATTAATTCCTTAGAATTATTGATTAGCGCAATTATTCGCGAACGATGGCGTTGATAAACAGGACTATTAGGAATCTTATCAATATCAACTATATAAAGATAAATACTAGCCACCTTAGGCTTCTGCGGTGGTATTAATTTTGGACTAAAACGCTGGCATATTTGAGCTAAGTTAACATAAGTTCCTGTCACCTTGCTTAACTTGTCCACAATATTCTTAATTACCTCATTTTGCTTGTTCAAATCCGAGGAAATTGTATCTCTTACCCACTGGCACCATTTTTTATCCGCCTGCTCCGGCGTCATTTTATACACATCTTGAAAAACTCCTATCGGATTCTCGCTATTTGATATTCTTTTTAAAAAACTTCTCATATTCGGCACGCCACCCTCTTCTAACAATAAATAAGTAAGTAGAAGAGTAGAGTTATTATAGAGAGCTAGAACTGCTGGCATACTTGCAGGATATTCTGTAATTTGCAACAACTGCCTGATTTTAAAAACCGGGCAACCTCCCTTCATAGCCGACCCAATAACTCCAATAGGGTCTTCCACTAAATTAGATAAAGACTCATCAATCCAGCGATGGATAAAGATATTTTGACTAAAACATATTGCCGTTACTACGTGAGTTATCTCATGACGGGCAATAGTAAAAATTTTACCGCCTCTAGTTGGTCCTTGTATCGTCATCTTAAAACCAAAAACCCTGCCCCGATCTCTGGCAAAGGTAGTTGCTCCTCCCGCCATCGTCTGATCAACCTTGGCTGTTATGCGAACTGTTATTGGATAGGGAATAGAACAGCCTAAAAGGTTACTCGCCATCTTGCGCGCATCTTCTAATTCGTGAAGTAGTAATTTTATATGCTCCGCATATTTTGGATCATTAACAGGCCAGTCAATAATGTAATCAATCGGCCCAATTTGAGTTCTGTACGCCGCCGCCTCAATAACCACGCCGTCATTGCGAGTAAAACGTGGCAATCTCTCCCAATAAACAAAAACCCCCTCAAATAAAACAAGAGTGATTACTATTCCTAACAATAAATTTCTCAATATAAAAAATCTATTTTTCATTGAAAACTTTTAGCTTTTTCTCTATAACTTCCGCCGCCGCCGCTTGGGGAATGTCCAAAATATGATACGGCGCCAGCTCATCGCGGCTGGTGTTCAAAGAGCTCTCCAGCGCCCGCCGCCACGCCGCTCTAATCTCAGTGTTGATATGGACGACACTCATTCCCGCCTTAATCGCTTTTTGAACCGCTTCATCATTAACGCCCGACGCGCCATGCAATACCAAGGGAACGCGAACGGCTTTCTTAATGTCTTTTATCCTCTCCAAATGCAACCGCGGCTGATAGCTGCTGACTATCCCGTGAACAGTCCCCACTGCCGGCGCCAACATATCCACGCCAGTCTCCTTAATAAATTGTTTCGCCTCCTCAATTGTAGTTAATTGATCCTCTTGAACCGCCGCCCCCCGTGGCACCTCGCTCAAAATCTGGGAAGACCCACCGATGTAACCCAACTCTCCCTCAATCACAATATTTTGGTTTTTCTTTCGGGCGTATTGAACAACTTTTTTCGTTTCCGCAATATTTCTCCTCAAAGACAACCGTCCACCATCAAACAATACTGCGTCAAAGCTGGCATCAATCGCCTCTTTGGCTTTTTGAAATGACTTGGTGTGGTCGGCGTTCAAAAACACCAGCGCCCCTTCTTTACGAAAACTCTCCACCAAAGCCACCGCCTGATTTAAACCAAAAAACTCCCGCTCCCCCTCGGACATTCCCACAATCACCGGCGTCTTTAATTTTTTCGCCACTCCCATGATCGCCCGTAAAACGGTAAACTCCGAAAAATTAAAATGCCCGATGGCGATTTTCTTCCGCTCGGCCTGTTTAATTGTTTGTAACAGCGACTTCATAATATATTAATCATCCTCATAATACATCGGTCATCCTGAGCGTAAGCGAAGGATCTTTAAAAGATTCTTCACTTCGTTCAGAATGACAAATCTTGTTCAGAATGACAAATCATAAAAATACTTTCGGCTTATAATTTCGCGGGGCTTTTTTTAATAATTGTTCCAACCGCTTTCGCGACAGCAGGCCCGCCTGCGCCCCGATTTTCTGTACCACCGCCATCGCGCTAATCGGCGCCCAGCGCAACGCCTCTGCCACTGGTTCACCTAACGCCAAAGCCACCGCAAAAGTTGCCGAAAAAGCGTCGCCCGCCCCCGTTCGTTCAAATGGTTTTTTGGGATCAGGGTAAATCGGCATCTCCCACATCTGCCCATCACAATAAGTGTAAGCTCCTTTCTTGCCGTCGGTAACTACCACAATCCGCGGCCCTAACTTCTGAATGCCCCGCAATAACTCTCTAATATCACCGCCCGGCTTATGTAAAATCCTCCCCGCTTCATCACGATTGCAAAAAAACACTTCCGTCCTCTGATAAATTTTCATTAATTTATCGGCTCCCATCTTAATTTGAAAAGTCCCCGGTTGAAAAGCTAGCTTGACCGCCGGATGTTTATCTAAATAATTTGCTAATTTATTATAAAATCCATCCACTCCATCGCCAATCGATGAGAGATACAGCCAGCCCGGCTCGCCAATGTGAGGTAAAAGATATTTATATTTTTCATGCTTAATTAAAATCGTCCGCTCATCTTCATACCATAAGACATAGTGGTAATTGGTTTTCTTTCCTTTGTTAACTTTCACAAAATCCAATCCTACTTTATTTTTCTTTAACGCCTCTAAACAACGACCGCCATGATAGTCGTCGCCTAAGTTGGTTACCAAGGCGCTTTTCAGCCCCAAGCGCGCCGCCGCCACCGCCGCGTTAGCGCTATTACCCACCGCCGGCACCTCGGTCCGGCTTTCATAAGGCACCTTGCTGGCGAATTTCATACAAATCTGGCATTGCTCACGGCGCAAATCACAATGCACCGTGGCATCAATCAAGCGAATAAAAACATCAGTTACGGTATCGCCTATTGAAATAAAATCGTATTTTGTGGTTTTGGACATATTAAAGTAGAAAATCTAAAAACTAAAATCCTAAACATTTAAATATAAACTAAATTCTAAAATATTAAATATCTAAAAGTTTTTTATTTTTTTAGTTTTTGTTGTTTTAGTTTGTATTTAGATTTTAGATGTTTAGTGCCTAGATTTTTACTTACGTTTCAATACTTTCTCTACCGCCTTTATTATATCACGCGCGCCCATACCATACTTTTCAATCAACTCTTCTGGCAAGCCGCTCTCGCCAAATGTGTCCTGCATCCCCACAAACTCCATCGGTACCGGATAATTTTTCGCCACCAACTCCGCCACCGCTCCGCCAAGCCCGCCAGCCACCTGATGCTCCTCCACTGTCACCACCGCGCCACATTTTTTAATCGCCGCCAGTAAAGTGTGTTCGTCTAGTGGCTTAATAGTATGATTATTGATAACCAAAACGCCCAATTCTTTCTCCAACTCCTTAGCCGCTAATAAAGCGTTATGCAGTACCGGACCGCAGGCAATAATCGCCACCTGCGGATCTTGGCTATCCCAAAAAATTTCCGCCTTACCAGGTTCAAAAGGTGTTTTCTCAGTGGTAAATATCGGGCTTTTTTCGCGGGCAAAACGCAGATAGCATGGTCCCCAAATCTCCGCCACTGCCGCCGTCACTTTTCTCGCCTCAATCGCATCACAGGGAACAAACACTTTCATATTGGGTATCGTTCTCATTATCGCGAGATCCTCGGTTGCCTGATGAGTCGCCCCGTCCGGCCCCACCGACACGCCGGCGTGTGAACCGGCAATTTTCACATTGGAATCATTGTAGGCAATAGTGGTTCTAATCTGCTCCCAGTTCCTGCCGGGAGAAAAAGTAGCGTAAGAAGCGATGTAGGGAATTTTACCGGAAACTCCCAAACCCGCCGCCACCGTTGCCAGATTTTGTTCGGCCACGCCCAGCTCAACAAACCGCTCCGGATATTTTTTAGCAAACTCTTCTGAACGAGTGGATTCGGTTAAATCGGCGCACAACACCACCACATCTTTGTGCGCATCACCCGCCAAAACTAAGCCCTCGCCGTAGCCATTACGCGTCGGCGCCTGTTCAACATCTTTATTAAATGTTTTTGGATTAAGTGTTTTGTTTAACATGTTTCCTCCCGTCATCTTGAGCGAAGTCGAAGGATCTCATCAACTTTGACACACTGAGATTTCTCCACTTCGGTCGAAATGACAATGTATTTACATTCCCATTTTTAATTGCCTTAATGTGTCGGACGCCTCCTCTTCGCTAAACGCCTTACTGTGCCAATGATAATCAAACTCCATAAAATCCACCCCCTTGCCCGGTATGGTATGGGCAATAATTATTGTCGGCTGTTCATAAATCGCCCGCGCCTCATTGACCGCGTCCACAAACTGTTCAATATTGTGGCCATCAATTTCCACCACATGCCAATTAAACGCCTCATATTTTTCCTTTAGCGGCTCCAACGGCATTATATCCTCAGTCATGCCGTCAATCTGAATATTATTGCGGTCAAGAATCGCCGTTAGATTGCTCAAACGATTCTTAGCGGCAAACATCACCGCCTCCCAAGTATTACCCGCTTCCTGTTCGCCGTCCGACATTACACAAAAAGTGCGGTATTTTTTACCGTCCATCTTCGCCGCCAATGCTATTCCACAGGCCTGCGACAAGCCGGAACCTAGAGGACCAGAAGTCGTCTCCACCCCTGGTAAAACTGTTCGGTGGGGGTGTCCCTGTAGCCGTGTCCCTAATTGACGCAGGGTCTTAAACTCGTCTGTTGGAAAATAACCGCTATGCCCCAACGCCGCATACTGAATCGGACAAATATGACCATTGGACAAAATCAATCGATCCCGATCCGACCAATCCGGCTTTTTCGGCTTGTGATTTAATACAAAAAAATAGAGCGCTGCAAAAATATCGGCCATCCCCAAAGGTCCGCCCACATGCCCGGAACCAGCGTCAATCACCATCTTCACCGCATCATAACGCAGTTCATTGGCAATATTCTCCAATTCCTTTAATTTTTTTTCGTGCAACTTTTCCATATACACCATTGTCATCCTGAGCGAAGTCGAAGGATCTCATTAACTTTGACGCACTGAGATCTCTCCACTACGGTCGAGATGACAAGCTATCAAATCTCCCCCAATTCCCGATAGGCCGCTTCCGGATTATGGCTCTTAAATATATGCGACGCCACCGCCACGATATCGGCGCCCGCCTCTTTTACCTTCCTAGCCACGTCTAGATTCACGCCGCCATCAACCTCTATTCTAGCATCCGGCGCCCGTTCCCGCAAAAATTCCACCTTCTCCAAAATCCTATTAATGGGTGTCGTAAACCCATTAATATAATCTCCAAAAGTTTGACCGGATTTGCCAGGTGGCACCGCCAATACCAAAAAATGCCGGATATTATGAAAATAGGGGATTAGGTTTTCCGCAATTGTCTCCGGATTAATTGCCAGCATTAGTTCGGCGTCATATTTCTGGCACAAATCCATAATCAACGCCGAATTGCGCATCGCCTCCAAATGCACCGCCAACCGCCCTGCCCCAGCTTTCAGCCATAACTCCGCCACATCCTCCGGATTCTCCACCATTAGATGTATTTCCCATTTATAACTATTCTTCATCGCCCCGAACTCCACCGGATCTCGCCATGTTTCAATAGAAGAAAAAATCCCATCACCGACATCCAACTGCAACCAGCTCCCCCGCGGCACAAACTTCTTCAAAATTCCCAACTTCTCCTTTACTTCTGCTAAACTTTGCGCATTTATCGCCGGAATCACTTGCATAGATTAAATTCTATCATCTTTTGTCATTTCCGCGTAGGCAGAAATCCAATATCTCTTTCTGTTGACATTTATTAAAAATCGAGTTACAATGCACTAGTTCGTTAACAATCCCAACAACCCAAAGGAGATAATAAGATGAAAGTCCCCAGCACAATCACTCAACCTACCGACCCGAAACGCCTTACGCAATTACGACGCAAACTAAAAGAATACAGAGGGCGATCAATAGATCCTGCCTTCTATTTATTGTTATCATATCGCCGACTAGACACTACATGCAAAACAACTGTTCTCCAAGCGGTCCTAAATAGCGAAAAAATTGACGTGGAAAAGCTGCGACAAGTATTTCATAGCGAACACGACGAAGAGTTTGCTGATCTTGATATCGACCACTACTTCAATCGCGCCGTAAAAGTTATTCACAGCTACTGTGAAACTGGCGGCAAAGACCTCTGGGGCGGCACCGGCCTCTCCAATCCCGAATCGAAATCTAAATAAAAAAACAACCCTGCGCATTGCGCAGGTTTTTTGTCATTCACAAACGGCTCAGTTTTAAACTGAGCCGTTTAGCATTTCTCAATTTTCTTAATCCGCCGCATATGCCGCTTTTCTTTGGAATCAAATTTTGTTTTTAGCCACAACTCCACCACCGCCAGCGCCTCTTTTTTGCTTAAAGACCTCGCTCCCAACGCCAAAACATTGGCGTCGTTATGCTCTCGTGATAATTTAATAATTTTCAACTGTCCCCCGTAATAAACCGCCGCCCTAACGCCTTGATAGCGATTACAAACCATCGCCTCACCCTGACCAGAACCACCCAGAATAATAGCTTTGTCGGTCTCGTGCTTTTCGCTAATAACCTTCGCTACCGAATGAATATAGTCAGGGTAATCATCCTCTTCTCGATATGAATGCGCACCATGATCCTTAACCTCAAAATTTCTATCTATCAAAAACTTCTTTATATCCTCCTTAAGCCAGTAACCGGCATGATCTGTTCCTAAATGTATAACCATAATTTTACTTTGGATTAAATTCTTTTTTAAGCCATTTATGCCAAGCTATATTTAAATCCTCAACAGAATGATAACCTAATTTACCATAAGTTTTTTCTATGGCAACACTAACATTTTGACCAAATTTGTAATAATTAACAAAATATTCGTCAGCGAGTTTTTTCTTGCCTCCAATTGCAATCAAAAACTTAGCGAGATAAAAAGATTGCGTATACATTTCACTATCAAACATCGCACCAGATCCCTTCTTGCTCAAAATCGAGTTAACATCTAGCCGTCGCCTGCTGTTTAATAATAAATTACGCATAAGCTGCTCGCGGCACAAATAACGCTTCGTTCCGGATGTTTCTTGTAATGCTGCTACTCCTTCCTCTAGCCATATATGTCCCTTTGCAAGTTCAGCAAAAGACAATCCTTCTACTTGAGATAATGCTTCAGCAAAAATCATATGAAATATCTCGTGCCTTATTACGCTTCTTAACTCATTTACAAAATCCTTTTTACTTCCTAATCTATGTTTATTAATCGAACTCAACCAACACATATGCCGACCGCCAGCTTCTTTAGTGCACCACGCAAGCCCCGTAGTAACGTAACCGTTGTTATAATCATCTTTTTGATAACGAAAACGAATAAATCCTACATATGAAGTTTCTCTCTCTCGTTTTATTTTATATATTCCATCTTCTTTTACAAAGGCTGGATTGTTGGGAAAATAATTTTTTATTATATTTTGAACCGCATCAAAAACCTCCTTGTTTAAAAAAGGTAGGTCAGCTTCAGGAGCTCTGATTATAAAATAATCTTCTATATTGTAATTGGAGTCGCTAGCAATAACAGCTTGATTAGTAGCCAAATGATTTATTTCCCGCCAAACAAAAACACCCTCCACTAAAACAAAAAAGAAAACTGGGATTAAAACTAGGATTAAAACTGGTTTGCGTCTCATTGTTTTATTTTAGCATAAATTCTTTGCCACTCCCTCAAGATGTTTTGCTAAAGTAGTGATATATCCCCACTCGTTATCGTACCAAACCAACACCTTCACCAAATCCCCATCAACCACCTTGGTATAATTCAAATCCACAATCGCGCCATAGGGCTGACCGATGACATCGGAGGAGACAATCGGATCATCGGTTACTTTTAAAATATCCCGCCACTGCTTATCTTTAGCCGCCCGCTTCAAAAAACCATTAACCTCCTTAACCGAAGTTTTTTTCTTAGCCACAAAAGTCAAATCAACCACCGATCCCACCGGCACCGGCACCCGCAAGGCCATGCCATCAAACTTGTCGGCTAATTCGGTAATCACCCTCGTGACTGAAATCGTGGCGCCGGTAGTGGAGGGGATTATGTTCTGCGCCGCCGCCCGCCCACGGCGAAAATCCTTTGTTTTAGTGACGCTGTCCAATAAACCTTGTGAAGCAGTATAAGCATGCACTGTCGTCAGCATCGCCTTCTCAATGCCAATCCTTTTGTTAAGGACCGCTATCACCGGATACGTGGCGTTGGTAGTACAAGAACCATTAGAAGTAATCTGGCAATTTTTAAACTCCTCCTCATTCAAGCCCACTAATACGGTTTTAGCATCCTTGCGTTCGCCATCTTTGGCGGGCGCGGTAATCACCACTCTTTTAGCGCCGGCTTCAAGATGAACCGAGGCCTTTTTAAAAGAATCGAAAGCGCCGGTAGCCTCTACCACTATATCAACGCCCAACTTTTTCCACGGTAACTTTGCCGGATCCGCTTCTTGTAAAACCAAAACCTTATCGCCGCCAACTATAAAATGTTTGCCGCCTTTGTCACTAACTTTAATATCTTTTTCGTAATTGCCATAAACGGTGTCGTATTCCAAAAGATTGACGAGATTTTCCACGTCACTTAGATCGTTGACCGCAACAATATCAAAACAAGAATCGCCGCAGAGCTTGCGGAACAACAAACGACCAATCCGACCAAAACCATTTATGGCAATTTTTATCTTCTTATTTTTGCTCATATTTTCTATTGTACAACACTTGTCATTCTGAGCGCTAGCGAAGAATCTTAACTTTATCCCCTTTCTCTACCCCATATTTCGCGACACTGCCTGCATTTATTTCTAAAACCATATCCGCCGGCTCTGATGGATAATAAAACTCCAAATTGCCCAAATTCGCCGGTGGCGCGTTTGCGGTAACATCTACGACCTTATCACCCCGAATCCACACAAAATCCAACGGAAACTTCATTCCCCTCATCCAAAACTTATAAACATCCGGCTTGTTGAAAACAAATAACATTCCCCTATCGCCTGCCAACGATTCTCGGCCGGACAAGCCCTTCGCCCGCTCCCAAGTGTCATCGGCAATCTCCACTGTCCACTTTCTATTATTGATAATCACCTGCGGCTCCCCAGAATTGCCTTCCGCGGCAACCGGATATAACCGCTCTGTTACCCACGTCAATAACACCGCCGTAATCAAAACAATCAAACTTATTAAAATTATGAGAAGTGTCTTTTCTAGCATATCCTTTCCGTCATCCTGAGCGTTAGCGAAGGATCTTTCTAAAGATTCTTCACCTGCGGTTCAGAATGACATTTTGTATATAAAACGCCACTATCCCGAACGCCACCGCCACATTCAACGACTCTTTTTTTCCATACATCGGTATCTCTAAAATCTTATCACACTTATCCAAAATATTTCTCGGCAATCCCCCCACCTCATTACCCACCACTAACGCCACTCCGTCATTCTGCCTGTCCGCCATAGCTTTAGCGTCGGCGGAAGCTTTGCGAAGAATCTCAT
>JBDRBW010000009.1:0-58468 GCA_043822345.1 Patescibacteria group bacterium | reverse complement strand
CACCCCGCTGTTTTATTTATTTTTTTATTCTGTCCAGTATATCCACGATCGTGGATATACTGGACAGGTATATTATACTTTATAATATATAGAGAAGGTTTTAAAAGAGGATGTAAAATAATTATGGCGGTATGTTATAATTAAGAACATGAAACTCTTTACAGTTTTACTAGCGGTCTTATTGACTATGCTAGTTGTCGGTGTCGGTTCGTTGTGGGCGTTTACCGGTCCCTCCGAGCCGCCGGGCAGTGGCGGCGGAGCGATTAGCGTGGATGGTAGTGGTAATGTCGTTATCGATAGCCAAATAAAAATCACCGGCGGCGCGCCAGCTGTTGGTTACGTATTAACATCTGATGTTGTTGGATTAGCTACCTGGCAGGCGGCGGCAGGCGGCGGAGGCGGCGGCTGGGTGGATGATGGCGTGGCAGTTCGATTAGAAACGTCTACCGACAACGTTGGTATTGGAACGACGAATCCCGGCGCCAAACTAGAAGTAGCCGGACAAATTAAAATCACCGGCGGCGCGCCAGCTGGTGGCAAAATTTTAACTTCTGACGCCAGTGGCTTAGCGACTTGGCAAAATCCTAGTATTACATCGTTTTCCTGCCCTGATGCCAGTTGGACTTTAGTGGAAAGCGCTGGTCGTCAGCTTGGTTGTATGTATAATGATGAAAATGGCGGTGAATTAAAGACGTGGTACGATGCCACTAATTATTGTTTTGTTAACTATGGCGGCCGCCTACCTACTGTTCAGGAGTGGTATGTTACTATGCTTAATTATGACCTGGGACCTGATGAGATTAATGGTTGGGAATGGAACGGGGATGCGACTGGTAATGGTTATGGTGACGATGGCATGATGGCTAGCGGTGATGGTAATCTTCTAGCGCGTATTTATATTGATCAAGCTGAACTTTACGGTTTTCGCTGCTGGATACCACACTAGAAGCTGGAAGCTAGATACTGGAGGCTAGAAATAAACGGTCGCCTGAGGCGACCGTTTAAATTTGACACATTTTTTTAATTAATTTATAATAATAAGCATATTTATGGAAGAGAATAAGGAAAAACCCACGGAAGCTTTGACGAAGGAAGAAGAGTATCTTGACGGTTGGAAGCGGGCTAAGGCGGAGTTGATTAATTACAAAAAAGACGAACTGAAGCGCTTTGAGGAGATTATTAAATTTGCCAATGAGGGGATTGTCGGCGATCTATTGGCGGTATTGGATAGTTTTACTTTGGCTACGGCGGTTAGTCATTCTGAGCAGGGCGAAGAATCTACTAGAGGATTATCGCTTATCCAGTCTCAACTAGAAAATCTTTTAAAAAAACACGGCCTTGAAAAGTTATTAGTCAATATCGGCGATAGTTTTAATCCAGCGCTTCACGAGGCGGTGGTGGCAGTTGAGTCGGGACAGCCACCTGATACGATTGTTGAAATAGTAGAAGCGGGTTATAAATTATACGACAAAATAATCCGCCCCACAAAAGTAAAAGTGACAAAATGATTTATTATTTTGTCATCCTGAGCGTTAGCGAAGGATCTTTTATAAAGATTCTTCACTTTGTTCAGAATGACGAATACTGAAAACTATGAGTAAAATTCTAGGAATAGATTTAGGCACAACTAATAGCGCCATGGCTGTTATCGAAGGCGGCCAGCCGAAAATAATAGAAAACAGCGAGGGCAACCGCACCACGCCGTCGGTGGCGGCTTTAAGTAAGTCCAACGAGCGGCTGGCGGGTCTGCTGGCCAAGCGGCAGTCAATTACCAATCCCAAAAACACCCTTTATTCTATTAAGCGTTTGATTGGCAGGAAATTTAAAGATGAGGAAGTACAGCGCGATAAAAAATGGCTAACTTATAATATTCAAGAATCAGCCAATGGCGGCATTGAGGTAAAGATGGGCGAACCGCCAGCTGGCGGATGGTATAAGCCGGAGGAGATATCGGCGATGGTTTTGGCCAGAATGAAGGCCGATGCTGAGGCCAAGCTGGGGGAGAAGATAGAGGAGGCGATTATCACTGTTCCCGCCTACTTTGATGACAGTCAACGCCAAGCCACGAAAGACGCCGGCGAAATCGCTGGTTTTAAAGTAAGGCGAATTATCAACGAGCCGACAGCGGCCGCGCTGGCCTATGGTTTGGACAGGCAGAAAAACGAACAGATTGTCGTCTACGATTTTGGCGGCGGCACTTTTGATGTTTCGGTGCTGGAGATAGGCGATAATACCGTTGAAGTCAAAGCCACTGGCGGTGATACGCACTTGGGCGGCGATGATTTGGATAAAAAAATAAACGAGTATCTAGTAGATGAATATAAAAAACGAGAAGGCGTTGATATTGCCAGTGATTCGCTAGCGATGCAGAGATTGCGGGAAGCAGTGGAGCGCGCCAAGCATGAACTTTCCACCTCCACCGAGACCGAGGTTAATCTGCCCTACATTACTTCCGATGCTTCTGGTCCCAAACACTTTTTACTTAAACTCACCCGCGCCAAATTGGAGGAGTTGGCGTCCGAGTATATTGACCGCTCCTTAAAAATTACCGGCGAGGTTGTTAAAGACGCCGGATTTAAAGTAGAAGATATTGATGAAATTATTTTAGTAGGCGGTCAGACAAGAATGCCCGCTATCCAAAAAGCGGTCCAAGAGATGTTTAACAAAGAACCGCACCGCAATATCAATCCTGATGAGGTGGTTGCCAATGGCGCCGCCATTCAAGCTGGTGTTTTGCAGGGCGATGTCAAGGATGTACTACTATTGGATATTACGCCGCTCTCTTTGGGAATTGAGACCTTGGGCGGAGTTTTTACCCGCTTGATAGAAAAAAATACCACCATTCCTACCGCCAAGACGCAGGTGTTTTCCACTGCCGCTGATAGCCAGCCGTCGGTGGAGATTCACATCTTGCAGGGCGAGCGGGAGATGGCCACTGACAATAAAACCTTAGCCAAGTTTATTTTGGACGGCATTCCGCCAGCGCCACGGGGCGTACCGCAGGTGGAGGTAATTTTTGATATTGATGCTAACGGTATTCTTAATGTGTCCGCCAAAGACAAGGGCACCGGCAAGAGCCAATCGGTCAAGATTGAGGCTAGCGCCAATCTTTCCAAAGAAGATGTGGAGCGATTAAAAAACGAGGCCGCTCAGCATGCTGTCGAGGACAAGCAAAAGAGGGAATTGATTGACTTGCATAATCAAGCCGAGAGCGCTGTTTACGCCGCTGAAAAAGCTTTGAAAGAAGCGGGTGATAAAGTGCCCGAAGATATTAAAACAGCTGTTACCCAAAAAATAGATGAGCTGAAAAGGGTAAAAGACAGCGATAACGCGGAGGCGATAAAATCCGCCCTTTCCGCCCTTACTACCGAACTGCAAAAAATCGGCCAGCATCTCTACAAACAAGATAAACCAGAACCCCCAGCGCAAGAAAAGTAAATCTGTTATAATAAACAGATGAAGATTATTATTTTTGGCTCCATCGGAGTCGTTTTAGCAGTCGCCTTCGGTTATGTTTTTAGCATCTTTGCCATCGGCGCCAGTTACTACTATTTACTAGCGGCGACGACGCTTGCTCTATTATACCTCACCTTTTTTATCTTACAGGTTATTTTTATTAGCCAGCGCAATACTGCGGTAATGTTTATCGCTCTGCAGGTTTTAGGAATGACTCTGCCGCTCTTTCGCCAACCATCGCAGTGGCTATTACTTATCGGTGTCATCACTTTTCTAGTGCTTTGGTGGGCGCACGAACGGGGACGGCGGCATCTGGATAATATGGTCAAGATTAGTTTTATCAAACTACGCCATCATGTGTTGGTATTTGCTTCGGCGATAATAGTGGTCTTTATGATTGCTAGTTATATGGTTTTTATCGGTCAGAAGCCGCTCTCGCTCTCCCAACCGACATTTAACTTTATTATCAAACCACTGGAGCCGGCGATTGCCAAGATTCTGCCTGGTTTTTCGCTTAATGATTCGGTGGGCAACGTTTTAGAGTCGGTGGCTTATCGCACCTACGAAGACCTTGACCCCGATCGTCTACAAAGCGCCATTAGTGAATTACAAGAATCAATCAGCCAGGCCTTTAACATTCAATTATTTTTGGAAGAAAATGTGGTTGATGCCAGCCATCGGGCGGTCAACTCCGGGCTGGGGGATTTATCTCGGCAGTTTAAGGGGATACTTCTTCTCATTTTAGGGCTATTGTTTTTCACCGTCATTGGTGGCGGCACCTATTTTATCAATCTTGTCATCGGTCTTTTTGCGTGGTTAATCTATCGCTTGCTTTTAGAGACCGAATTCGTGTATATTACCTACAAGAAAGTAGACCAGGAGATAGTAAATTTGTAGTCACCTCTGGTCATCCTGAGCGTAGCGAAGGATCTTTAAAAGATTTTTCACATTCGTTCAAAATGACGATTTCAATATATGAAAGATTATTACAATATTCTAGGCGTTGTTAAAAGCGCCTCGGATGAAGATATAAAAAAGGCCTATCGCCGGCTGGCGCATCAGCATCATCCTGACCGGCCCAACGGCGATGAAAGTAAGTTCAAGGAGATTAATGAGGCCTACCAGACGCTTTCCAATCGGCAAAAGCGCCAGCAGTACGACCAGTTTGGCCGAACTTTTGATGGCGCTACCGGTGGATTCAACCCCTTTGGTAACGCCCAGGAGAATCCTTTTAGCGGTTTCAGCGGTGGCTTTAGTGGCGGCTTCAGTAATGTTGATGATATCTTCGAGGTCTTTTTTAGTGGCTTGGGAGAACAGTGGCGCGCCGCTCAAAATAGAGGAATGGATTTAGAGGTTACTCTAAGCATTACACTGGAGGAGGCTTTTCATGGCGTTAAAAAAACGATTTCCTATAACAAATCAGAAACCGAGGTTAGTGTCATTCCTGGTATCCGTAATGGCCAAACTATCCGGCTCAACGGTCGTGGTGAAGTGGGTAAGAAGGGCCATCCATCGGGTGATCTTTATATAAAAATTCATGTCCAACCTCATTCTGTATTTGAGGTTAAGGGAGATGATTTGTTAATGGAGGAGGATATTGACTTAATCGATGTGCTACTAGGCAAAAAAGTCAGTATTAAAGGTATTGATAATAAGGAACTTAGCATTGAAATTCCACCTGGCGCTAATTTGAATGAGGAAATAAAAATCGCCGGCGCCGGCATGCCTCGTCTTGGCGGACTTTTACGTTCTAATCGCGGAGATCTTTATGTTTTGTTCAATATCGTTACTCCCAAAAAACTCTCCCGCCAAGCCAAAAAACTTTTAGAAGATTTGAAAAAGGAATTGGGATAAAAAATCGTATGATTGTTGACGATATTAATATTTATATCCAAGCTGGTCGGGGTGGCGATGGTATCGTTGCTTTTAATGCGACAAAAATGTCTCTTGGGCCAACCGGTGGCAGTGGCGGACATGGAGGTGGTATTTATTTCGAGGGTATTTCCGATTTAAGCGCCCTTAATCGTCTTAAACACAAAAAATTATTTAATGCCCAAGACGGCTTCAGAGGACGGAAGCAGTTAAACGATGGCGCCAACGGGACGGATCTTATTATTAAAATACCTGTTGGAACTGTCATTCATAATGTAACTAATGGCGCTATTGATGAGGTGGTGAAGATTGGTCAGCGAGTTCTATCTGCTAAGGGTGGCCGAGGCGGAAAGGGTAATTTCCACTTTCGCGGACCTCGCAATACCACCCCAAAAGAGTTCCAACCCGGTCTACCCGGAGAAGGATTTGACATTCGGCTCGAGCTAAAACTTATTGCCGACGTTGGTCTCGTTGGCTTGCCTAACGCCGGCAAATCAAGTTTGCTTAACGAACTTACTAAAGCTAAAAGTAGGGTGGCCAGCTATCCATTTACCACTCTCGAACCTCATCTTGGCGCCTACTATGATCTTATTTTAGCCGATATTCCCGGCATCATCGAAGGAGCTTCTCAAAATAAGGGCCTTGGCGTAAAATTCCTCCGCCACATTGAGCGAACGCAAACATTATTCCATTTGGTCTCAGCTGAATCAGATGATCCCGTTAAGGACTATAAGACAATTCAAAAAGAACTTGGCGCTTATAATAAGTTGCTCATAGAAAAAAAGGAATATCTTTTTCTTAGTAAGTCCGACATGATTGATGTTAAAGAACAAAAAGCGAAATTAACCCAACTTAAAAAAATAAATCCCACCGCCAAGCTTCTTTCCATTCTCGAGCCAAGCACAATTAAAGTCATCCAAAAAACTCTCAACGCTCTTATAAAGGAGAAATTAGCTCACTGACAGCCGTCAACTTAGTGGACAAAAAGTTATCCACATTTTTACCCCTTGCCCCTCCCTCTTAAAAGAGAGCTAATTAGATTAATGAAGAACAAAAACATTATTTGGCTTATTATAGCCGTGGTCGTTATGGTTTTATTATTTCTTTTTTGGTCATTAGCAAATAACACTCAAACGCAAGCATATGATGATTCTTTAACTGCTCAACAGCAAATTGACGCTAAGCAGGATGCGGCTATTGGAAAGCTTGCCCAATCCGTCAGTGGTTTATTAAGGACGTTACAATCAAATTGCAGTCCAGATGTATTTGGTAATGTAACAGATCCTTGTCCGGGATTATGTAAGAGTAGTGAGTGTGTTGGGGATCGGTGCAGTGATTGTGCCGACGTTAATTTCGATGACCTGTCTATTAATTTGGAAGTTGTTATTCCAAGCATGAATGATATCACCACTAATAGTATTCAAGGATTTAGTGATTTTTGGCAAGTGGTTATTTACGGTGCGGATGATAAGGTTCAATGGTATGATTTAGAAAAAGCATCTTTGTTTTTGTTTGATGCTAAAAATAAATTAAATAAACTAGTTCAAATAGGTGGTTATCATAAAGAACCGCCACCAATCCCTTGCGGATTGAATCCTCTATTTAAGAGTGTTGAACAAGCCCAAAAACAACTTCAGGTTACTGCCGTTTACGAGTACGTGCAATCAATCTATAAAAAGAAAAAAGAGGGGACATGGACGAAGGAAAAAGAACAAGAAGCGATTGAATTTCTTTTTAAAAGTTTTACCTATAAGGATAAGGATGGCAAAGTTAAGAAGGCTAGTATAGGTTATATGCAATATTTGAGTAGTTATATGGAGCAGGTTCAGAAAGCCATATACTCTGTAAAAAGGCGGCAGATGTGCTGGGGTTGTGGGGTAGCATTTTACGGGAAAACTCCAATGCAAGAGTTAGAATCCTTATTTGATCCATGGAAACCATGGCCGCAGGCGAACCCTTAATTTTGTGAGGCTTATAGTGGGCGAAATTTTTCCGAAGCTTTGCCCCCTCGCCTTCTTTCACGGACGTAAACCTATAAATGATAAAAAACCACCTTCGCTTATTTTTGTTATTTATACTTTTTATATTTATACTACATTCATAATATCTATTTCGGCTTAATGGACAAAATGCAGTGCTGAAATGGCATTGGGGAAACAATATTTCTCGGATTAGTTTTTGTCTTCTTTTCTGTCCAGTATATCCACGATCGTGGTTATACTGGACAGAAAGATTGAAATAGATTAAATTTGAACAAATGAAAAAAATTAAATTAAAGGGAGAATACGCGCTCGCTATTTTAGAGAGCATCGCCAAGGGAGCGAAAGAAATATTGGAAGGCGATAAAAAATCAGAAAGCGTAAAGTATAGACGAATACCGCCAGATCCAAGATTACAGCCAATCAAGCGATATGGTGGTACGGGCGTAATGGACATGACGCCAACGGCGGAAGAATTACAAGCAAGCCAAGAAAGAAATAGAGCGCTAACCCAAGAAAGAGATAGAAAATTACGCGAGAAAATTTATCAACAAGAGAGACGAAAAAGACAGAAAAAGATTTATGAACTAGTCAGAGAAGGTTTTATTGAAAAAGACAACAGCCAAAATATTTCTTTAACCCAAAAAGGAAAGAGAAAAATAGCGGAATTGAGAATGACGATTGCTAGACAATCTTTATTTAATAGTGAATTCAAGAAAGAAAAAGAAAAGAAGATTATTATCTTTTCGTTTGACATACCCGAAAAGCATCGGGCTGTTCGTGATTGGATTAGAGAATTTTTAAAATTCCTAGGTTATCAAATGATTCAAAAAAGCGTCTGGTGTGGAAATATTAAATTGCCGGAAGATTTTATTCAATTTTTACACAATTTAGATATGGATAAGCATATTAGTATTTTTTCTATCAATCACTCGGGTAATTTAAATATAGAAAAGTTGATCAGGAAACAAAGTGAAGTAAAATAAAATCATTTTTCACCTCACTTTTTATTTATTTTACCCATTCTGTCCAGTATATCCACGATCGTGGATATACTGGACAGGAACGCAAAAAAGAAGGGGGCGGGAATAAAAATAATAAGATAAAAAATGAGATAATAAAAAAAGCCCCTCCGGCAACGAATGCGGGAGAGGCCATTGTGGTGTGTGCCTCCGTGAGAGATGTTTAGGAGCTCTTGGGAACGCCGACTCGGATGCGGTTCAGATCATCAGCGATCCTCTTCTTCGTCCACTCGTACGGACGGACGATGAGGAAGTAGATTGGACCGAAGATGACGCCCAAGACGAGTAGGGAGAAGACCAGCATGAGGCCGTTGGCGATGAGATGGATATACTCGCCGAAGCCGATTGTGCCGTCTTGCACCCGTGTTCCGATGGGCTTACCTGTTCCGTGAGCGGAAATCTCGAGAAACCTACGAAGGAGCTTCTTCATGGCTTTTTCCTCTAGTTTTTGATGTGCGGTTGTCGCGATTCCCTCGCGATGAGGGTGTGGAACCCCAATTCCACGACTGCTAGTGCTAGCAGTGTAGCATATTTACACCTCGTTGTCAACCCCTACCTTGGTGCCCTGTCTTTTTGTCGGCTTTCAGCCGAATCGGGGCAAAAAGGGTCCGAGAAGTGTCGGCTCCGCCGAAATTATATAATTGTCGCTAAGGCGACAATGCGGACTAGGATTCGAACCTACGACCATTTGCTTACTGCGGGCAGCGAGGTGAAAATAAAAATGTCCGCTTTGTGCCCCGTGTAGGATTTGAACCTACGACCATTTGCTTAAAAGGCAACTGCTCTACCAGGCTGAGCTAACGGGGCGGGCATGGTCTGTAGTATAGCACGAATCGAGGGGCTTCACAAGGATTTTTATTTATGTTAGAGTGATTTTAATTGCTAAAAGATTCCTCGACTCGCTACGCTCGCTCCCGCCGTTGCTAAAGCTATGGCGGGCAGGCGGAATGACGAGGTGGCGCGTGAGAATGAATTTATGAGAACCAAAGCGGTATTTTTTATAATCATTGTCGTGGTGGCGACTGCGGTGGCGGGTTATTTTATCAACCCCCAATGGTTTGACACAACCTATCAGTTTCAGCCGTGGCGGCTGGGGTTGGACTTAACTGGCGGCAGCCACTTGGTTTATGAAGTTGATTTGTCGCAGGTTAGCGCCACCGACAAGGAATCGGTACTCAATGGCTTGCGGGACGTGATTGAAAAACGGGTCAATTTATTTGGCGTTAGCGAGCCGCAAGTTTATGTTGCCGAGAGTGGCCAATCCACTCGTTTGGTGGTTGAACTGGCCGGCATTAAAGATATCAAGGCGGCTATTGAACAGATTGGCCTGACGCCGCTACTTTATTTTTCCGAGGTTCAGGGAGAAGGCGAGACGCAATCATTCGTTGCTACTAATTTAAGTGGCCGCTATGTCGAGGGGGCGCAGTTGACCTTTGATAGCGTTACCAACCAACCCCAGATTAGCTTAAGTTTCAATAGCGATGGCGCGGGGCTATTCGCCGATATTACCACTCGCAATGTTGGCAAGCAGTTGGCGGTTTTTCTTGATGGTAATTTGATTACCGCGCCGGTGGTGCAGGAGGCGATTATTGGCGGTAAGGCGCAGATTACTGGCGACTTTACCATTGAGGAAGCGCAACAATTAGTGGAGCGATTTAACGCCGGCGCTTTACCGGCGCCCATCACCCTCATCAATCAGCAGACCATTGGCGCCTCGCTGGGCGCGGATTCTCTGGAAAAGACCATTTGGGCTGGCTTGATTGGCACTTCGGTTTTGCTTTCCTTTATGCTCGTTTACTATCTTACCTTCGGTTTAGTGTCTGGTTTGGCGCTGGTAATTTATATTATTTTAACTCTTGGTATCTTTAAGTTGTTTGGCGTTACTATGACCTTGGCCGGTATCGCCGGATTTATTCTCACTATTGGTATGGCGATTGACGCTAACATTCTTATTTTTGAGCGGGCTAAGGAGGAGATAAGGAACGGGTTGTCCAGAACCACTGCTATTGAAGAAGGTTTCAAGCGCGCCTGGCCATCAATCCGTGACTCCAATATGACTACTATTATTACCTCTATTATTTTGTATTATTTTACCACTGGCTTTGTGAAGGGATTTGCTCTCGCTTTATTAATCGGTGTCATTATCAGTATGTTCAGCGCCATCACGGTTAGTCGGCTGTTGTTGCGAGTGTTTATTAATGACAACCGACCGTCATCTCGAGCGAGCGATAGCGAGTCGAGAGATCTCAGTGCTTTGAGTTCGCAAGAATGATGAGATTTCTCCACTTTGGTCGAAATGACAATTAAAACAATATGTATAAAATAATCCAAAATAGAAAAATATTTTTAACCGTCTCGGGTTTATTGGTGGTTGCCAGTATCGCCGCTATCTTAGTTTTTGGTCTGAAGCAGGGGATTGATTTCGAAGGCGGCACTCTGTGGCAGATTAAGTTAAGCCAGCCCGTTTCGGTTAGCGAAGTAAGGGAGTTTATCGTTACCAATCTGGAATTATCCGATTTTACGGTAACACAAGAACCGACCACCAATAGTTTACTATTGCGTCTGCCGGAGACCGACGAAGCCACGCACGTTTCCTATCTAAATATACTTGAAGAAAAATTTGGCCAGATTGAGGAATTGCGCTTTGAGAGCATTGGTCCGGTGGTCGGCGAAGAATTGAGGCGCAATGCTGTTTGGGCGTTTCTCTTGGTACTACTTACCATCTCGCTGTACGTTGCTTTTGTTTTTCGTAAAGTGTCCCATCCGGTTAGTTCGTGGAAGTATGGCTTGATTACTTTAGCCACCTTGTTTCACGACGCTATTATTCCTATTGGTATGACCGCCTGGTTGGGCGTGGAAGTTGGCGTTAATCTGGTGGTGGCAATTTTGGTGGTTATTGGTTTCTCGGTTCACGACACTATTGTTGTTCTTGACCGAACGCGGGAAAATCTTAAAAACCAAAAAGGCAATCTACCCTTCGCCGATCTGGTCAATCAGAGCGTCAACCAGACGCTAGCCCGTTCGATTAACACCTCGCTTACACTTGTCTTTATCTTGTTGGCGATGTACTTTTTCGGCCCCGCCTCTCTTAGTTATTTTATTCTCGTCATCTTAGTGGGAACGATTATCGGAACCTATTCTTCAATTTGTGTTGCCAGCTCACTGGTAGTGGCTTGGCAGAAGTAGATGTAAAAAAACAAAAGGTCGACTTGACATAAAAAATTATTATTGCTATATTTGTCTTATGAAATATAATATCGACAAAATAGTCAATTCTTTATTAGTCGATTTATCAGCGCGTCAAAAAGAAGTGCTTGCCGGTCGGTTTGGTTTACATAGCGCCGGAACAATGACTCTAGCTAAAATTGGCGATAAATATCATGTTACACGGGAAAGAGTGAGGCAGATTGAGGCGCTGTCTTTGACGGCCATTAAACCGCAGTTGGCTAAAGGGGAGTGTGGTCAGTTAGTTATCCACCTAAAAAACCACTTTAAAAAACTAGGCGGATTGCGTCGAGACGATCTTTTGTGTGATGAATTGAAAAAAGAATTAGATGGCGGGAAAGCGGAATTTTACGGAAATAAATTGAGGTTTCTGCTTAGAAGTTGTGGCGCTTTTGAATATCGCCCCGAGGATAATAGTTATTATGCTTTTTGGCACATCGGCAAAGACAGTTCTAATGGGGCCGATAATTTAGTAGTAAAACTAGAAAATTTTCTTAGAAGCAAAAAGACCGAGTTGATTATTAATAACAACTTCAAACCCTTGTTTACCCAAGTGGTAAAATCAGCCAAGCTCAAACCGGCGCTGGCCACCAACTACATTTCCATTTCTAAAAAATTTACCGTCAATTCTGCCAATGAGCTGGGGCTCGTCGCTTGGTCTGAAATTAGTCCAAAGACCGCTCGTGATTGGGCTTATCTTGTTTTAAGAAAGAACGGCCAACCCTTGCATTTTTCTATGCTTACTAATGCTATTAATAAAATCAGAAATGATAAAATTACCAACGCTCAAACGGTTCATAACGAACTAATAAAAGACAGCCGCTTCGTGCTCGTGGGACGGGGCACTTATGGATTGCAGGAGTTTAATTTAATGGCGGGTACCGCCCGAGAGGTGATTCATCAAATTATTGATAAACACGGCCCGCAAATTTCCAAAGATGTGGTTAGGTTAGTACTTAATCAGCGCGACTTCAAAGAAAACACACTTTTACTTAACTTGCAGGACAAGAATCACTTTCAGCGATTAGACGACGGAAAATATGCCATCAAAAAAGTCTAGCGCTTTGCTAGACTTTTTTGGTACAATTAAATTATGCCGTTATCTCCCGTTAATATTTTAGCCGGTATTTTTCAGGACATCTGGGGAGTATTTTTACTTACCTGGTGGATTATCGTGCCCATCGTCCTTGTTTTTGTTTGTGCCGAGTTTTGGATGACTTATATCATCCGTCTGCATATTGGAAATATCAAGTGGGTAATTTTACGGATAAAAACTCCCAAAGAAGTATTGAAGACCCCCAAGGCAATGGAACAGATTTTTGCCGCCATGCACGCTAGTTACACTTTTGGTGTGAGGCCTGTGGATAAGTATTGGCGGGGCAGGGTGGAGGATTGGCATTCTTTTGAATTAGTTGGCGATTCGCAGAGCGTTTATTTCTATATTCGGGTTGCCGAGGGCTTTCGCAATCTTTTAGAATCTTCCATCTATTCCCAATATCCCAATGCGGAAATAGAAGTGGTAGATGATTATACCCAGTCCCTGCCGGCAGTTTTGCCCAACAATACTTTTGACTTATTTGGCACCGAATTTATTTTAGCCAGAGACGATGGCTATCCATTGCGCACCTATCCTTATTTTGAGGCAATAACCGAAGAGGAAAAAATAGACACCATCTCTACCATTACCGAGGTGATGTCACGGCTTGGCAGTGGGGAGCGAATCTGGCTACAGTTGCTCATTCGTCCCACCGGCGATGAGTGGAATAAAAAAGCTGAAGAAATGCGTGACGAATTAGCCGGTCGCAGTAAAGAAAAAAAGCCCAAATTAACCAAGGGCGAGCAGAACGTTATTGGCGCTATTGAAAATAAGATGTCCAAAATCGGCTTTGAGGGAATAATCAGATTTATTTATATTGATGAGCAGGAGAACTTTAGCCGCAATAATATTGCGGCGGTTATGGGCGCCTTCCGCCAATTTAATGATATGAGCTTAAACAGCTTAAAGCCCAACCTCGATACTATGACTATTACCACCGGCTTGTTTAAGAGTATTTTTAAAAAACAGCGAGTTTATCGCCGTAAGCGATTGATTTATGAGAATTATCGTAGACGCAGATTTCCTAATAAGTTCTCAATTTTTAATACCGAGGAGCTGGCGACCCTCTATCACTTTCCGTCTATGGGAGTGGAGTCGCCGATGTTGCGCCCCGTCGAGTTCAAAAAAGGCGCCCCGCCGACTAATTTACCCACATGAAGGAACACATCACAACTATAGGCGAGACGGTTTTCCGCGGCGAGTCGCGCCGCTTTGGTATTAAGGATGACGACCGTCGCCGCCACGTTTATGTCTTAGGAAAAACCGGTGTCGGTAAAAGCACTCTGTTGGAGAATATGATTATTGATGATATTAAGGCCGGTTATGGCGTGGCGTTTTTGGATCCTCACGGCGGTTCAGCCGAGACCATTCTTAACTTTATTCCCGAGGAGCGGCTGGACGATGTAATTTATATTGACCCTTCCGATACTGAATTTCCTATTTCTTTTAATCCATTAGAAGAGGTGAGTCCCGATTTTCGGCATTTGGTGGCTTCCAGTATGATGGGAGTGTTCAAAAAAATCTGGGCTGACGCCTGGTCGGCGCGCATGCAATATATTCTTAATAACGCCCTTTTGGCATTGTTGGAGTATCCGGGGACGACTCTACTGGGCATTCAGCGGATGCTTAATAATCCCGAGTATCGTAAAGAGATTGTTAGTAATTTAAAGGATCCGGTGGTTAAGAGTTTTTGGGTGGATGAGTTTGCTAAGTATAGTCAACGTTTTGAGAGCGAGGCGACCGCCGCCATTCAAAATAAAGTTGGCCAGTTTATTTCCAATCCGCTCATTCGCAACATCTTGGGGCAGGCGCACTCTACTATTGATATGCGCAAGATTATGGATGAGGGAAAGATTTTGATTGCTAATTTGTCCAAGGGAAAAGTTGGCGAGGATAATTCGGCTTTGTTGGGAGCGATGATTATTACCAAACTGCAATTAGCGGCGATGTCGCGGGTTAATGTCCCCGAAGAGGAGCGCCGTGACTTTTACTTATACGTTGATGAATTTCAGAACTTCGCCACCGAGTCCTTTGTGAATGTTTTATCCGAGGCGCGTAAATATCGGCTATCGCTCATTCTTGCCAACCAGTATTTAGACCAGTTGGATCATGAGGGATCTTACGCTGTTCGTTCGGCTATTTTTGGCAACGTGGGGACGATGGCTATTTTTCGCATCGGCGCCAAAGACGCCGAGTTTGTGGAAAAGGAGTTTAATCCCGAGTATGATATCAACGACCTAGTTAATCTGGCAAAATACCATATTTATATAAAGTTAATGATTGATGGCTTGGCTTCTCGTCCTTTTGCCGCCAAGACCTTGGCGCCTCCCACTCCATCGGCAGAAAACTTTATTGATGTCATTATAGAAAACACTCGCAGTCGTTATGCTATTCCCAAGAGTACGGTGGAGGAAAAAATCGCCCGAGAGTGGCTTTCCACCTCGGAAAAAACTTCCACCGATCGCGCCGCCCGTCGCGAAGAAAAACCTCTTCGTGAGGTTCTTACTCCGCGTCATTCTGATTATCCTCAGCGTCATCCTGAACCGCAGTCGAGTCTGACTCGACGAAGTGAAGGATCTTTCCGTCGTCCGTCTCCACCCCGCCCACCGCATAGTCATTTCGACCGTAGTGGAGAAATCTTATCAACGCCCCCCCCTCGTCATCCTGAAAAACCCAATCTTAGACCTCAAACTCCTAGACCACCAAAACAATCCGTTGATATAGCCGCCCTCCGTAGTGCGCTTGAAGGCGCGCTCAAAAAAGACAAATAATCATTTTTTCTCCACTCTCTCTGTATATTCTCCAGTCTCGGTGTTGATGCGGATGATATCGCCTTCGCCAATAAAAAGGGGAACATTTACTTTGGCGCCGGTCTCCAGAGTAACGGTTTTTTTACCGCCGCTAGCGGTATCGCCTTTATCGCTGGGCGGTGCTTCGGTAACTTTTAAATCCACCTTAATCGGCAGGCGGATACCAATAATTTTGCCATTAAATTTAATAGCGGTAACCTCGGTGTTGGTTTTTAAAAACTGGCCGGCGCCACCGATAACCTCTTCGGTCAATGAAAAGCGCCCGCTAGGATCATTGGCGGCAGAGAACCAAAACTCGCCGCGGTGGCTGTAAAGGTATTTTACCAATTCGCGGACAACCTCGGCTTCTTCAAAATTATCACTGGCGCGCATATTGCGGTCGGTTATTTTTCCGGTCATCAGATTTTTTAATTTTGTTTGGACAACTGCTTTGCGCTGTTGCATGCGCAAAAAACTCGCCGCCACGATTTCATGCGGCTGGTCGTCAATAATAATCACCACGCCCGGTTTTAGTTCCGTATAGCTTAACATAGATTTTAGGATATATAAAAAAACCGCCTTAATCAAGGCGGCCTTCTTGCCGCATTCGTTCTGTTTGTACAGATTTAAGTACACTGGCAACAGCAATAGAAGCGAGATTACATTGTTCGCGGAATGAGGGATTGGTGTCCCAGAGATAATTGAAGATATTGGATGTTTCGCAAAATTCTCTTTTGGTGCTATCTATGCCAGATAGTATATTTGGGGTTTGTTCAATTAATTCTTGCCAATACTTATAGCGTGTTAGATGAAAAATATCTGCATTTTGAACAGCTAGTTGTATATAGCAAATCATTAAATTATCAACAATTTTTGACATTCCAATCTTCTCCAAAAAAGTTGCCAAAGAACTGTCGTTATTATATAATAAGCAAACAAATATGTCAAATCTGAAATTTAACAAGGTATTTGTAATGTTGAGTGGCGGAGTGGATAGCTCGGTGGCGGCTTTGTTGTTGAAAAAAGATGGCCACGAGGTTATTGGTTGTCATATCAAGTGCTACAACGTTGATGGTTGTGGCGCAAAAGATGCCGATGACGCCCGCCGTGTGGCGGAAAAACTAGAGATTCCTTTTTATGTTTTTGATTTAGAGCAGGAATATAAAGATAAGGTGGTCAAGTATATGGTGGCGGGCTACAAAAAAGGAATTACGCCCAATCCTGACGTGATGTGCAATTCTGAAATTAAATTCGGTTTGTTTTTGGAAAAGGCGCTGGTGTTGGGCGCTGATTTTGTGGCGACTGGGCACTATGTAAAACTCTACCGTCATCCTGAGCGAAGCCCGAAGGGCGAAGTCGAAGGATCTCAGTGCGTCCAAGTTGATGAGATCTCTCCTGCCCGCAATGCCTTGCATAGCGAGGCGGGCGGGCGACAGGCTCGAGATGGCTACAAGTCCACATCCGAAACCGCTCGCTTTTGTGATCAATACTTGTCGCTACAAATTGCTAAGGATAAGAATAAAGACCAATCCTATTTTTTATGGAAATTAACGCAAGATCAGCTAAAACACTGCTTGTTTCCAATAGGGGACTATACCAAAGCGGAAGTGAGGAAAATTGCTAAAAAACACGGTTTATTAACCGCCGAAAAAAAGGACTCGCAGGGGATTTGTTTTTTAGGCAAAGTCGGTCTGGTGGATTTTCTCAAGCAATATATTCCCGAAAAAAAAGGAGCGATATTGGATATCGCTCACAATAAAGTGGGGGAACATAATGGAGCGTGGTTTTATACGATTGGGCAACGGCACTTACGAATTAAGAATTACGAATTAAGAATTACGGGGACGAATAGAAAGCCGTTTTATGTTGTCGCGAAAGATATTAAAAAAAATACAATAACCATCGCTGAAGGCGACAACCACCCCGCTCTTTATAAATCTGAAATTAAATTAACCGAAGTAAATTTATTTTCTTCAGTCATCCTGAAGACGGAGTCCGAAGGATCCAACAAAGATTCTTCGCCTATGGCTCAGAATGACGACGTGTTTGAAATCTCCGTGCTAGCCCGTATCCGCTACTGCCAACTGCTTCAAAAAGCCACTCTGCAATTTGCGACACGGCGTGTCGTAAATTGCATTATTAAGTTTGATAAACCGCAAAAAGCCATCGCCATTGGCCAGTCGGCGGTGTTTTATGACACCAAAGGGAAAGAGATGCTTGGTGGCGGGATTATGGAAAATACGAAGTAAGAACGAAGTGGCTCCGAATGTGGTCTGAAGAAATGTCTCGGAGGCGAGTTTGCTTGGTCCTGAGCTTGCCGAAGGAAACTCGCCGAGAGCCAAGCGGCCGATTTTCGCTGGAAAAATCGGACCGCGGTTTCTGAAGGCCACTTCGGAGCCGCTTCGTTAAATCGATGAGATCTCTCGACAAGCTCGAGATGACGTTGTAAACTCAACTTATTATGCAAAGAACACTTACTGCCGACATCGGCAAACAAGAGGGCAAAAAAGTTATATTGATGGGCTGGGTGGGCGCTCGGCGTGACCACGGCAAGATAATTTTTATAGATTTGAGGGATAAAAGCGGATTGGCGCAGTGTGTTTTTACCGCTAAAGAAAAAGTGTTATTTAGCCAGGCCGATGAATTACGGTCCGAATGGGTGGTTAAAATTACCGGCAAAGTCAACAAACGTCCCAAGGATTTAATCAATACTGAACTTAAATCAGGTAAATGGGAGGTGTTGGTAGAAAATCTGGAGGTGTTAAACAAAGCAGAAACGCCGCCTATTGCTGTTGATACCGACGGCAGGGAAATTGGCGAGGAAAGCCGCTTGCGGTATCGTTATCTTGATTTACGCCGTCCTCGGATGCAAAAAAATATGCGTAGCCGCCATGCCATTAATAAACTCATCAGGGATTATTTAAGCGATCAGGAGTTTATAGAAATAGAAACACCAATTATTTCCAAATCCACCCCTGAGGGCGCCCGTGATTTTCTTGTGCCTTCCCGTATCTACCCCGGCAAGTTCTACGCCTTGCCTCAAGCTCCTCAGCAATATAAGCAATTATTGATGGTGGCGGGGTTGGAGAAGTATTTTCAAATAGCCCGTTGCTTTCGCGATGAAGACACTCGCGGCGACCGCCAGCCGGAATTTACTCAATTGGACTTAGAAATGTCATTTGTGGAGAAAGAAGATGTAATGGGTGTTATTGAGGGCTTGTTTATTGAAATGGTGGAAAAACTTTTTCCCCACAAAAAACTTACCAAAAAGCCGTTTCCTCGCCTGAAGTACGCTGATGTAATAAAAAAATACAAAACCGACTCGCCGGACTTGCGCAAAAATAAAGACGACAAAGATGAGTTGGCTTTCGCTTGGGTAACCAATTTCCCATTTTTCGAAAAAACAAAAGAAGACAAATGGACATTTACCCACAATCCTTTCTCCGCGCCTCTTAAAGAACATGAGCAATGGTTAATGGAGGAGAAAAATATTGGCAAGATTATCACCAACCAGTACGACTTAGTGCTTAATGGACAGGAGGTGGCCGGTGGCAGTATTCGTAGCCACAATCCCAAAGTACTCAAAAAAGTGTTGCAAATAATTGGCGTTAAAAACGACCAAATAAAATCTAATTTTGGTCATATGCTGGCGGCGTTGGGTTTTGGCGCTCCGCCTCATGGCGGGATTGCCGCCGGTATTGACCGGCTAGTTGCTATTCTTAATGACGAGCCCAATATTCGCGAAGTCATCGCCTTTCCTAAAACTGGCGACGCCCGTGATTTAATGATGGATGCCCCCAGCGAAGCGAGTAAAGAACAATTAGACGAATTAGGTCTTTCAATCCGTCATTCTGAACGAAGTGAAGAATCTTAATATGCAAAACGAACAAACATTAGTGCTTATAAAACCCGATGGCATCCAACGCGGTTTAATCGGCGAAATTATTAGCCGCTTTGAAAGAAGCGGGCTTAAATTAGTGGGTATGAAGATGATTATTCCCACGCCGGATTTTATTGAAAAACATTATACCGTTGATCCGGAATGGTTGGGCAGAACCGGTAAAGAAGTACTAGAAAATCTAAAAAAATTTATGTCTTCCGGACCGGTGGTGGCGATGGCTTGGCAGGGCGCCCATGCTGTTGGTATTGTTCGCAAGCTAGTGGGAAAAACCGAGCCGTTAAATTCAGACGTCGGCACCATTCGTGGTGATTTTACCATTGATTCTTATCAAATGGCCGATCGGGATAGTCGGGCAGTGCGTAATATTATTCATGCTTCTGATGAGTCCAAAAACGCCAAAAAAGAGATTGGGCTTTGGTTTAAAGATGAAGAACTATTAAATTATCGTCTTATTAACGAGGCAATTCTCTACGACACTAATTTAGATGGGATTTTGGAATAAAAAACGGTCGCCTTAGGCGACCGTTTTCAATGAGCACTCAGAATTGCGGCGACAATTATGCCAATTATTAAAAAAGCTGCAGACAACCAAACAATAACTCCGCGATAAATATACCCACTACGTTTGGCATTCACGACATCCCCCTTTCTTGTTAAAGGACTACTATTGGTATTTTATCATATGCGTAAATATTTTTGCAAGTCACTTGGCGGTTTGTTATGATACTTTGAGCTTTGTTGCTATTTATGAACAATATCAGAAACTTTGTTATTATCAGCCATGTTGATCACGGTAAATCAACTCTGGCTGATCGGATGCTGGAGATTACCGGCACGATAGAAAAGCGGCAGATGAAGCCGCAGTATTTGGATCGGCTGGAATCGGAACGCGAGCGGGGGATTACCATTAAAATGGCGCCAGTGCGGATGAACTACACTTTTAGTCATCCTGAACACAGTGAAGGATCTGTAAAAGATTCTTCGTTCACGGCTAAAGCCGGAACTCAGAATGACAATGGCCTATACATTCTAAATCTAATAGACACCCCCGGCCATTCTGATTTCTCTTACGAGGTCTCACGGGCGTTGGCGGCGGTTGAGGGAGCGATTTTACTGGTAGATGTTACTCAAGGAATTCAGGCGCAAACCCTGGCTAATTTTAATGCCGCCAAAAAAGCCGGCCTGACCATTATTGGCGCTGTTAGTAAAATAGATCTCAATCCACCCGATCTGGAGGAGGTTGTCCAATCCCTCGCCGATCTTCTAAAAGTTGAACCGGAGGAGATTTTAAAAATTTCCGGCAAAACTGGCGAAGGAGTGGAGGAGTTGTTGGAAGAAGTTATTAAGAAAGTCCCTTCACCACGTCATCCAGAACATAGTGAAGGATCTGACGGAGTGTCTCGCGCCCTTATCTTCGACTCTCTTTATGATGACCATAGAGGGGTGATTGCTTTTGTGCGGATTTTTAATGGTGGGTTTAATAATGGAAATCAAATACAATTTTTAGCAACTAAAACTAGCGCCAAAATAAAAGAAGTTGGCTATTTTCATCCCCAATTAAAATCTTCCAAAGAATTAAACGCCGGTGAAATTGGCTACATCGCTACTGGCATTAAGGATATTGGCCCAGTTAAAATAGGAGATACGATAATTTCAAATTTTAAATTTCAAATTTCAAATTTTGATAAGCTGGTATTGCCGGGCTATGCTGAGTCCCAGCCGGTGGTGTTTGTTTCTTTTTATCCTGAAGATAGTAGTGAGTATAGCGATTTAAAAAATGCTTTAGAAAAACTAAAGCTTACCGATTCATCACTATTTTTTGAGCAAGATAAAAGCGAGCTGTTGGGCAAAGGGTTTAAGTGCGGTTTTTTGGGACAATTGCATTTTGAAATTACCGCCGAGCGTTTGCAAAAAGAGTTCAAAATCGCCACCATTCACAGCTTCCCCTCCGTCACCTACCAAATTTCCATTAATGGGTGTCGTAAACCCATTAATAGTCCGAAAGATTTTCCGGCGGAGTATGACGAAGCGGAGGAGCCGGTTGTGGAGTTGGAGATTGTAGCGCCGCCGCAGTATTTGGGCGGTGTGATGTCTTTGAAGAAATGGTTTCGTTTAAGCGGTTTTGAGACGGAAAATATTGGTGAAAAGCTGGTTTTAGTGACTGCCAAACTGCCTCTAGCCGACCTCATCAGCGATTTTGATGATAAATTAAAATCCTTGTCCGAGGGCTATGCTTCTTTAAGTTATAAGCTAATTGGTTATGAAAAAAGTAATCTGGAAAAGTTGGAGATTTTAATCGCCGGCCATCTGGTGCCGGGGCTGACCAGAATTGTTCCCAAGGAAAAACTGGAAAGAGAGGCGCGGCAAACTGTGGAAAAGTTAAAAGAATTATTGCCGCGCCAGCAGTTCGTCCAAGCTATTCAGGCGGCGGTGGGTGGCAAGATTATTGCCCGCGAGACCATCTCGGCGTTTAAAAAAGACGTTACCGGCTATCTTTACGGCGGCGACCGCACCCGCAAGATGAAACTTTGGAAAAAACAACAAAAAGGAAAAGCTAAACTTCAAGAACGCGCCGAAAAATCTCAAGTCCAAATCCCCACCTCTATTTTTAAGGAATTGCTCAAAAAATAAACGGCTCAATCCAAATTGAGCCGTTTATTTTTTATCCACAGAGATTTATCTTAGGGGTAGTGTTATAATTTAGTCAGATGAACAAGTTAGTTTCATATCTACTTATAGGGGTGGTTTTATTGTTGGTTATTTTAGTTTCATTACTTTGGTTTAATGGCCGAATTTTTGCGGGAGACAATCAACTAGCACCAGCTGTTCAAACGCTTTTGGGCCTAAGAAATGATATGCGGATAGAGATTCATAGCCAACTAAATGCCAGTGTGGCTAAACTTTCTATCTACAAAGATTATCGGGATTATCTTCAAATATTTAAACAGTGGCTGGCCACAGATGCGGATTGGATTGCTTTAGGTAAAATGCGCGCCGGTGAGATTCCTTATAACCAGGACAAAATTACTGCAGTTGCTAAAGAATTTAGAAAAAAAATAGAGACAATGATCGATCAGTTACAGGGACTGGTTAATGGGCTAAAGATTTTAATCAAATTCAATCAACTTCCATCAAAGCAAGTTCCCTTTAATAAGGCCTATGCCGAAACTCTGATAAAAAACATTGAAGAGAAGTATATCCCAAATTTAAAACAAAGAATTGAAATAATAGAAAAGCTAGCTCCGGACATCGGCAAAAGTGATTATCAGCCACAAAACCAACCCCTTAAAGCTGGCGGGTATTATTTGATAGATATTTCTTCGTTTGTTTGCACTAAATGTGGCCGGTTAATCAGGCCAATTCCCTACGATCCCAAAGAGGGGGATTTGCTTTTTGAATCGGGTCGAAATATATACACTCCTTTAATATTATTTGCTACGGGTGAATTATTCAGGCGAGGCCCCAAAATAATCTACAAAGGGCCTAATATTACTCATGCCGGAATAATAGTAAACAAAGATGGTCAAGTGACGGTAATGTCATCAGAAGATCGAGAAGGAGGCGTTCACATTGTGGAATTCACCAAATTTCTTCAGATGCACCCTGACGAGGTAGCCGCTGTTTGGATTAGGCCATTAATCAAGCCCCTTACAGAAGATCAAAAGATGGCGTTAACGGCTTGGGTGGAGACGCATAAAAATGATGATTACCCCGCAATATTTGATGTTACTATTAGTCCTTTTAAACCTGACTGGACATTAAGGCAGTCCTTTGATGCTATCAATAAAACAAAAGAATTTACTTGTGCTGGAGTGGTGACGGGAGCGGGACAGGCGATAGGTTTAATTTCACCCGGTTTTATTCCCAACAATATGGACGCCGGCGAACTATCGCAATGGTTCGGTTCGTGGTATGGATTGTTCCTGTTGATAAAAACACCTATGGAAAAATGATATAATAAAAAAAGAGCCCCCGTGAACGGGGGCGGTCGATGGTCGGAGAACGGAGGATTAGAAGGGACCGAGATCCATGGTCGCGATAGCGTAAACGTACTGCGCGACATAACAGATTCCTGCTCCCATAACTGTTCCTGCTCCGAAAATCAGCGCGGTAATCAAAAAGTTTTTCATCATTTCGTCCTTTTCAATTAGGTCATTCTGAGCTCTGCGCCCGCCTGCAACGCTTGGGCGTAGCGATTGCGGGCAGGAAGAATCTTTTAAAGATCCTTCACTTCGTTCAGGATGACGGGTAAATTTAATCTTCCAATGCAATTATATCATAAAATAATAATTTTGTCAATACTTATCGCAGTATTGGTTTTGTTGGTATTAATTTGGTCAATGTCGGGTTTTGTTTTTGCCCAACAAGGGGGATGTACCGTAACTATAGACGACATCGTTAATCGCCTTAAAAAAGGCGTTAACGAAACTAATGTTGGCATAAGAGACCTAAATCAAAAAATACAAGAGCAGCGGCAAAAAATAAACCAAGCCAGAGGTATTGGCGCGGGTAAAGAGAGGGCAATCAGATCAAATATTATCCAGCACCAGCAAAATATAATCAGCACACTCAAACAGTTACAAAGCGATCTTGTTGGTCAAGGTGATAAGCCGGGGGCAATAGAAAATTTGGGAGTGATTCAAACAAGAACTACGACCGGTGAGTTTACCGCGGCCGACAAACAATATATCGATCAAGTTGTTCGCTATTCGGTATCTCAGTCCCAGAAAATTCAGAATGCCCTTCGCCAATTTGAAGGGTATCTGAAAAATACCAAACCGCTTATTAATAGCATATGGGACGCTTATATGACTGATGGGGAACGGACATACTATAACAACGAACTTCAAGCGGCTGCCCAAAGAATTAAAGATTTTCAGCGATTTCAACAGTGCAAAATAACACCACCGCCGGCAACCGAGCCCAAGCCCCAGCCGCCACCGGAAAAGTGCGAACTGAAGATTACTAACATCAAGAGGATGAGCGATGATGAGTTTGCAATAACTGTCAATGGAAAACCTGTTAATATTTCTGCGGAAAGTATTATTAACTCTGGTCCGCCGAAAAATATCTTTGAGCCGGTACGGGAGGCATATGAAAAACAATATAATGGCGGTAAACCGCTTCTTAATTGCACGGTTACTATAACAGCTGACGCCAAAAAACAATGTCTCGCTTTCAAACCACAGCCGAAACCACCCACTAATCAAGATGATGATCCTTGCGCAATTGATAATCTACCGGCGGTGGCCCAGGTGCCGCTGCCCCAAGAACCGCCCGATAGCGTTGGACCAACTGTTGAAGATTTGGCTAAGCTAGACGCAATGATTGGATTATTAGAAGAGCAATTTAAAGAAAACACGAGCGTTATACAGGTCTTTAACCAGTCCTTAGGATTGAATGTTAATATTAATCAAATTCTTATTTACAGCGGTAATTTGGGGATGGAGTGGGTTGGTTTCGGTCGGTCAGGCGAGGCGCTTAATGTTTCCAACTTTACCCTCAATCCCGGTAAAAGTTACAACCTCATCCTTAATTTTAATAAAACTATGTCCGGCGCCCTTGTTGGCCTCACTTTTATTATGAGCGACGGCTCCGTTCAAACTAACCATTTTGGTTTTAGCGCTACGCCGCCGCCTACCAATAGCCAAGCCACCAATCTTATTCTTGACAGTGCCAACATTAAACTTGACCAACTTGACTCTTCCAAAATTGTTGGCTTAACCGCCAAAAATATTGGCGCTCAGGCCGTTATTATTGACAAAATAATTGTTAACTGGTCATTTACCGATCAGGCGCTTAGATCAACGCTCGATGCCAACACTAGGGCGCGATTATCCTGCTTAAAAGAGATAAAAGACAGCAACGAGAGCTTTCAAAAAGATTTAGTCAAGATGATTGATGCCCTCAAAAAAATGCGCGCCGATAACGAAACTTATTCTCGGGCAACGATCGAAGAAATCGCCAAACGATTTCGGGAGTGGCTATTGCATTCGTCAAAATGCAAATGGGGTGGCTGTGCTTTAGAAAAATTTTTCCCCAAGGAATGGATAGAAAATAACTCCGTAGAAGCGCAAAGAAGATTAAAAGAGCGACAGCAATCATTAGAAGCGCTTTATCCTGCGATCGGCGTTAAAGATGTAAAAAATTACAAGTGTCCTATTTGCAAATGAAAAAACTGTCAAAATATCTGTTATTGCTAATAGTTTTTGCGCTGGCGTTTGTTTTGGTAGCGCAAACTTTTGGCAATCGGGCGTTGGCGTTAGACCCAAAATATATTGAACCAGCCGGTTTTGATTTGGAGATTATCTTTGGTTTTCTAGAGGACCAGCAATCGGCTACCGGAAATCTTATTAATGCCGTAGAGAGTTGGAAAAGTTCCAGCTGGACCGTTTGGGCATTTCCCAATGGCGACTATGCCACAACTTTAAATAAAGCAATATCCAAAATTAATAGTGTTCAATACAATCTAAGTGTAGCCGAATCGTCAGCCCAATCCATTATTGACTGGCTAGATGGCAAAAATCAGAACGGCCAATGTCCTAGTGAACAAAAGCTCCAAACGCTATTTACTCAACTGGCGGAAAGTTTAAATAACGCCCAAAAGTATCTTCAGGAATACCGCAGTACTCTGCTTAGCCGCAGTGACACCAAAGCTGATTTTGAAAAATCTACGCCCGATGCCAGTCGGGTACTCTATCTGCCGTCAGGCGACCCCGTTTACTTTAGCGACTATGAGTATGCAAATCTACAAGGTAAGCTAGTTGTTACTAAAACTATTAACGGAAAAGAAATGGACTTTGGGATTCGCGCTGGCACCAATCCCGATAATGCTTCTCATTATGTTCAGGTGAATTTGGACGCGTTAAATCGCGCTAGCCATAAGGACACCGCATTAACAATGGAGTTTGAATTAAAAGATATGGCTGCCACAGTCCAAAAAGCCGATCCCAAAAAAATGGCGGAATTATGCCAACCAACAGCGTCTTGCGCTATAATTATTAAAAAAATCTTCATCAAAGATGGCGAAATTCTGCTCTCTTATTGTACCGATACTAACAATGATGGTGAAGAGGATTTATGCGCTCTAGCGACACCTATTATGGATCTCAATGATCCTGATCTGCAAAAATATGTTGAAGATATTAAGAGTGGCAAATATGTCCGTTTTCAAACTTTATTAGAATCAAAAATAACAGCTAAAGGCCTTAATCCAAAAAAGTGCGAGTTTAAATATAGTGATGAATTTAAGAAAGCTTTTGATAAGTGTAATTTCTTAATTACGGAGCCGCCGGAAGAGCCGCCGGTTGTTGCTCCCAGGCCGGATTTGCCTCCTCCGCCAGCAGAAAAACCATCACTATGCATAGCAACCGACCCCAATATTACTCTTGACCCTAATCTAAGCGATGCCGATAAAAAAATCGCCAAAGAAATTAGTGATATTTTGAAAGGTAGGGTGATTGAAGAGGAAGAACGGCAACAATGTTCACCGGAGCAGAAGAAAGTTTTGGATGCGTTTATTAATTTAGCCAACAGCCAAAGAGTGAGTAATGAAAAAATGATTGCCAGCACCAAAGAATATTTTAGTAAAATCAATATCGATCCCGCCAAAATATTGCCCAGAGACAGCTATCAAAACATTATCAAAAGCACGCAAAGCAGGTGGTACTTTGTACTATGGAGAAGATATTTTGAGTTCAATGGCGAGATTATCAAAAGTAATGGTTTACTGGATCGTTTGCAAAAAATGCGTTCAGGCGCAAGCGAGTGTGGTGGCGATAATATTAAAAACTACGCCAACTGGTTTAGAAGCAACTTAATAGAACTAATCAAAATTTGGGAAGGTATACAAACCATCATTCCTTCAAATCAAGCAAATCAAGATTATAAAAACCAAATAACTGCCGCGCAAAATATTTTTCGCCAAAGGATTGGTGAATTAGAGAAGTTAGTGCCGACGATCGGTGTCAGCGGTTGGGCAACCATACCCATAATTCCAACTGCGCCGAAAAAAATCGGAGTGCTTTACATTTCTTCCGATGATCACAAACCTATGTTTTGTCCACCGTGCCAGACATTGAAGGGTATGATGGGCAATCAGAAGGACAAAGATGGCAATAGTTGGAAATTGTATGTCAATATAGTGAATAACTATCCTCCGACGGGAGCGGGCATCCCCACCTTAATATTAAATAATAATCAGTCAATTAACGGCTCGTCAAATATTGCAAATACTATCAAAAACGCAATGAAAAAATGAGTTCCACTTTACACAAAAAAATAATCTGGACATTGGCAGTAATTTTAATCACCGCCGTCGCTTTGCTTTTACTCGCCCAAGTCAGCCCACGGGAGATTTTTGCCGGAGCGGAGCCGTCATTCGTTAAATCAACAGATCGAGGGGAGTCGGCTTATACATTTGTGAAAATTGAGGATTATTTCCGCGAACTTGGCCAGCCAGTCCCCGACAAATATAAGAATTTCTATGTCCACTATGGCCATTACATAGATGACAAAGACAACATCACTAAAGCGATACTACTTATCAGCAAAAAGCAGTTCATTTCTCAAAGTGATATGCAAAAACTCATCGACCCTTCCTGCGAGCCGGTCGTCCCAAAACCACCCGAGAAGCCGAAGGAGCCGAACGACGATAATTGTCCCGGCGAAGCACCTACTATTCCACCTTTTAAAATTTGGACTTTGGATATTAGCAAGCCGTTAGGTTATGGTTCAGCGCGTTGGAATAGTGATTTAGAGTTAAGGTTTAGAAATACTGAAAATTGGAAATTGACAAAAAATCCAAGCAGTCACGAAGCAAGTCATGGTATTAATGCCACTACCAGACACTTGTTCGAACTCTTTAATGAGTGGAAAGACAAGAGAGGTGGTAGTGGTACAGGAGTTCATACTGGTTTTAAGGACGGCGATAAAACCAAGGCACAATTTTATTGGATGGATGAACCAAAAGGCGTGATTTCTGAAATGAGAGATTATGTTCCTGATTTCATGAAATCATTTCATGGCAACAGATATTATGATTATTTAATTAAACCCAATAAAGATTGGAATAATTTGACTTTTATTTTCGATGAATGGGGTGCTTATAATTTTGGAGGGCAAACAAAATTAGGACTTAAAAATGCGGGCCGCACAGAAGATTTGTCTGGTAGTCAGCTAATTATTAATAACATCGCCCACGGACCAGCTGATTTTTTGATGTTTGGTTTAGCTGCCGCTGTATATCTCAAACAAGCTGATCCCAGTTATTTTAATAGCGATCAATTTAAAGCGATTATGAAATATCAAATTGAAACTAGCATGAAGGTTATTAACGACTCCTTAAAAATTTTTGGTAACGATAATCATGTGCAAACTATTTTAAAAAACTTACGTTCAGGCACAGATCTTAAAACAGTCAACATCCGCAAAACCTTACAAGAAATGTTCGGCTGTGATTGGACGAAGAGCGTTTTAGGATTTTAAAATGATCAATTTCAAATCCAGAAATTTTTGGTGGTTTATAGTAGTAATTGCGGTACTTTTGGGGGTGGTGACGATAGGCCGGCAGGCCTATGTTTTAACTTCCAATCAAACTCTGTTAGCCGAGGAGGCGCAGGAATTTGACACGAAAACATTGGCGAGCATCAATCAATGGCTGGACGCGCTTTTGGCAGTGCGTAATCGCCATTTACCAGCGATTAGCCGCTCTCCGGCGTTGAGCAACTTATTTGCTGCAATTCAGGCGGTTAAAAACAAGGACAAAATCGAGAAAAAACATTTACTTGCTCTCTTTCTTGCTATTGACGGATTGGCGCGAGACCCGAACTGCGCGGGCTGGGTTCAGGGGGCGTTCGGCGCCGATTTCAATCTATTAATCGGCTTTAAGGACTTTATTTATCAAACTATTTTAAACAATAGATTAATCATTGACTCCTGTGAGATTAATAAACTGGCCCAGGGACTAGTCAAGGTGGATGACGTTGGCAAGCCGGCGGGTCTGGGATTGGTGATGCAGTCGGTAAAGGATAAATATCCTGTACCCGGCGCCAATCCGGGAGAAACTTATATTTCTTATGTTCTTACGCCATCCACGCTAATTTCTAGTTTTCCCGATTATGCTTGGAACTTTTCAGCTTTTCAGCCTTTCAGAGCGGTGGAAGTAATCAACGGAGGAGTAATAGAGCTTGGCGGAATCAGGTTTTTATTGAGGCCGGTTTTAAGCAGAATCGATACTATGTTTGACCATTATGACGCCAATGGCCGGCCACAGCCGGGTTGGACGATTGAGGCGAATAGTGGGCCTTACGCCCCCGGTTGGATACACAAAATCGGTGTTGGGCCGCTAACATTAGCTGGTTATCGGATAGATAATACCAGAAAACAGGGGCCGGTGCCGGTTATCGGGCATGCTGAGGGCAAGTTGGAGGCAGGCCAAGAGGTTTTTGGCTTGGTATTTGACGTCAATGGCGGACTATCTTTAGCTCGTGGCAGTGGTCCTCTGGGCGGTTTCGTAATTCAAGGCGCGACTGCCGGTACGCCGTATTTTTCACTAACGCAGGCGCCGGGAGTTATTGGCACCCCGCTTATCGTAAAGGAAAAAATTAATGGTAAGGTGAATTGTGTTGTCGCCGGAATTTATCTTGGCGAAAAAATTGAGGTGGCTACCGGCAGGCGCATTCACGCCGTTTTGCTAATCTCTAATGTTATAACCGACTGGAATAATTTTTGGCAAAAAGTTAATCAAGCAAATAATTGATGAAATATATTATTATTACTATCATTATCATCGGCATTCTTGCTTTAGGATTCGCCCTCTATAATCTCTATTGTCAGAAACTGGATTTAGAAAATGATTTGGCAAAAATCAATACCGAACTTAATCCGCTTATCAAAGAAAATGGGCAATTGATGGCCGATGTGGAATACTTTCGCGACCAAGAAAATCTGGAAAAAGAACTCCGCGCTAAGTTTAACTATGCCCTTCCAGGCGAAGAAATGGTCATCATTGTTCCGAAGGAACAATGATGACAAAACCTAAACACTAAATATCTAAAATCTAAATATAAACTAAAACAATAAAAACTAAAAATAAGTTTAGATGTTTAATATTTTAGATTTTGGGGTATTATTTAGATGTTTGGGGCTTTAGTTTTTAGATTTTTCAAAATATGGGTAGATTCTACATTGTCTTTCTAATCTTAATCTTTTCCGCTACCGGTCTTGTTTATGCTTTGCAATCTGGTTGGTATCCATTGGCGTTGGTTAATGCCCAGCTGGTTTGGCAGTGGCAGTTTGAACAGGAGTACAGCTCTGCCCAACAATACTATAATCAGGCGATCGAGACCTACGAAATTCCCGATCTCACCGAAGAAAAAATCAAAGAATTAAAGGAAGATTTAGAGCGGGCGACACTGGATAAAATAATCGAAAAATTGATTGTTGCCGAGGGTTTTAATGCTTTCACCGGCGATGATGGCGGCCAGTTGGTCTTGGATAAGGTTGACAAATACTTGGAAAATCCTAAATTAGAAGCGGCGGCGGTTTCCTTGTTTAATCTGGAATTTCCTGATTTTGTTGATTTAATTCTAATACCACAGGCGGAAAAAGAGATTTTACAAGAAAAACTTAATGAAGAAAGTCGGGACTTTGATAATTGGCTAAAAAACAAAAAAAATCAGGCGAAAGTCCATCTCTTTTCTAGTACTTTTCATTGGACCGGCGAAGCCATAGAACGCCAATAGCGGGCATAGTGTAGTGGCAACACACAACCTTCCCAAGGTTGAAATGGGAGTTCGATTCTCCTTGTCCGCTCCAACACCTCTTGACGCCAAGGGGGTTTTTATTTACAATAGCAATCAATGAACATCAAACCATTATCAAACCATTTATTTATAGAAGCAGTCGAAGAAGAAAAAATGACCAAATCGGGGATTGTTTTACCGGATACTGCCGACAAAGAAAGACCGGTGAAGGGCAAGGTGGTGGCGGTTGGACCGGGCAAAATGAATGATAAAGGCGAATTAATGCCAATGTCGGTAAAAGTTGGCGATATGGTGCTGTTTAAAAAATACGGACCGGATGAGGTGGAATTGGATGAGAAGAAATATTTGGTCGCCGAAGAGTCGGAAATATTAGCAATTTTAGAATAAAGGTCAAAAAACTTTTGTCATTTCGACTGAGCTGAAAGCGAGTGGAGAAATCTCATCGATGAGATCCCTCGACTCGGCTACGCCTCGCTCGGGATGACTGTGTGATGTATGGCAAAACAAATATTATTTAACGAAAAAGCCAGATTGGCTTTACAAAGAGGCGTTGATAAATTAGCTGACACGGTACGTGTTACGCTAGGCCCCAAGGGGCGGGCGGTTGTTTTGGAAAAAAGTTACGGCGCGCCGATGATTACCCACGATGGCGTAACTATTGCCAAAGAAATTGAGCTTGAGGATAAAGTAGAAAACATCGGCGCCGAGCTGGTAAAAGAAGTGGCTTCCAAAACCAGCGATGTTGCCGGCGATGGCACGACCACCGCCACGCTTTTGGCGCAGGTTTTTATCGGCGAAGGCATCAAGCGGGTGGCCGCTGGTATTGACCCCATCGTTTTGAAGGAGGGCATTGATAAAGCAAGAGTTGTTGTTTTGGAAACTTTAAAAGGATTGGCGCAACCGGTTGTTGATAAGGAAAAAATCGCCCAGGTGGCGACTATTTCCTCGCGCGATCCCAAAGTCGGCGAGTTAATCTCCGAGGTGTTGGAAAAAGTCGGTAAGGATGGCGTAGTCACCGTTGAACAGGGGCAGACGATGGGCATCTCCAAAGAAGTGGTTGAGGGATTGCAGTTTGATCGCGGCTATATTTCTCCCTATATGGTTACCAACACCGAACGGATGGAAGCGGCTTTAGAAGATCCTTATATTTTAGTGACCGATCAGAAAATTTCTTTAGTTAGCGATCTTGTGCCGTTATTGGAAAAAGTGATACAGGGCGGCAAAAAAGAGATGGTGATTATCGCCGATGATATTGAGGGCGAGGCGCTGACGACGTTGGTGGTTAATAAATTGCGTGGTGTTTTTAATGTTTTGGCGATTAAAGCTCCCGGCTTTGGCGATCGGCGCAAAGAGATGTTACAAGATATTGCCACGGTTACCGGCGCCGAGTTTATCTCCGAGGAAGTGGGCCGCAAATTGGACAATATTGATGTTTCCGCGCTAGGACAGGCGCATCGGGTAGTATCCACCAAAGACAACACCACGATCGTCGGTGGTAAGGGTGATAAAAATAAAATTGACGAACGTATCGCCCAGATTAAGATTCAGCTAGAGAACACCGATTCCGAGTTTGACCGTGAAAAACTACAGGAACGATTGGGTAAATTATCCGGCGGTGTGGCGGTAATTAAAGTGGGCGCGGTAACCGAGGTTGAGCAAAAAGAAGCCCAGCATCGGGTAGAAGACGCAGTGGCGGCCACCAAGGCGGCTGTGGAAGAGGGCGTGGTGCCCGGCGGCGGCGTGGCTTTTGTTCGCGCGGCGCAGGCGGTTAGTAAGTTGATGAATAGCTTTAATAAGAGCTCACAAGAGGATTTGGGACGATTGGCAGGCGCGCAAATCGTTTACGATGGCTTAATTGCTCCCCTGAAGCAGATTGCCCAAAACGCTGGTCACGATGATGGCGTGGTGTTGGATCGGGTTGTCCGCCAAAGCGGTGATTATGGCTTTAACGCCGAGGACGGCTCTTACGGTAAGTTGTTTGAATTGGGGATTATTGATCCGCACAAAGTGGTGCGTTCGGCGTTTGAGAACTCTATTTCTATTGCTTCTCTATTTCTTATTACCGAGGCGGTGGTGGCCGATATTCCGGACAAGAAAAATGATATGTCATCAATGGGTGGTGGAATGCCGGGAGGAATGCCCGGCATGATGTAAGGTTGAGAAAACCCAATCACTTTTCATTCAACAGACCGCTTTATTACTAAGCTCATTTTCCTCGCTTCAAATAAATTTCTAAGAAAAACAAGAACTCGCCCAATCAAAGATTGGAACTCAAACAGCTTGTTTTTCTAGAGAAATTTATCCTCATCTCGTCAATTCGCTAAGTAAGGCGCTTCGCCTTTAGTCTGTTGAATTGAAAAGTGATTGGGGTTTTCTCTCTAGAAGTTAGTAAAATAAGGTAAATAATTAAACGGCTCACCCCTATGAGCCGTTTAATTTTATAAGACTTTTAACTTAGTCACGGGATGGTTCTTTGGATAGTCGTGTGCGATTACGAGAATCTTTTTCTTGAAAAAATAATTTAGAAAATATATTATTAAAAAATGCAAATAGCTGGCTTGGATATCGCCATAATAGTCATTTATCTTCTCTCTATTTTAGGATTTGGTTTATTTATTAGTAGAAAAGAGGACACTGATGGCTTTTTTGTAAACAATAGAAAGACAAAGCTTTTTCTACTAATTTTTACCTCTCTATCAACTAGTGTTGGGGCTGGTACGGTTCTCGGAGTAGCTAGTGCCGCTTATACCACGGGTATATCATTCGCACTTAGCTTTATAGTTATGTCAGCTCTTGGCTGGTGGTTAATCGGTTATCTGGCTCCTCGTATTAAAGTTTGGGCAGATAGAAATAAAGCATACACCCTAGGAGACTTTTGGGAGTCTCGTTTTTCACATCGAACGAGAATAATTGGCGGTGCCGTAACTTTATTATCTTTTTTCTTTTTGACAGCTATTCAGTTTGTTGCTTTTGCTCGTTTAATTGAAGTCGTTACTAACGTTAACTTTTATACCGCTCTTGTAGCTACCGCACTAGTTACAATAGTTTACACCGTTCTCGCTGGGATTAAGGGAGATTTTTATACAGATGCTATCCAATTTTTTGTAATGTTTCCGGTTTTTATCTTTCTTTTAGTAAAAGGGTTTAGCATTATTAGCCTAGGAGACTTGTTTAGTTCGGTTCCACCAGAGTTTCTCAGTCCTTATAACTTTGCCGGCCCAGTTTTCTTTTACGCTTCAGTTATTTTGGGATTTGCTTTGCTTGTTACCAGTATGGATGTGTGGCAAAGGATTTTTGCCGCCAATAGTGCTAAAACGGCTAGAATGGCCTTTTACTTAACAGGAGTATTAAAGGTGATTGTAATCTCGGCATCAATGATTATTGGTTTTATGGCATTGCGTTTAGTACCCGGCGTTGAGGCAGACTCAGCTATCTTTGCCCTTATGGCTAAAATCTTGCCTACAGGATTGCTAGGACTTGGCTTTGCTAGTATCTTTGCCATACTAATGTCTACGGTAGATAGTATGATAATGGTTGGCTCGGCTACATTAACTAAAGATTTTTATTTAGTTCATCATCCTCAAACCGATGCTAAGAAAACGTTGAGAATAGGTCGGCTGACAGCCTTGTTATTCGGTCTTATTGGGTTGATGGTTGCTTTTGCAATACCAAGTATTGTTAGATTAAGTGTAACTTCGGTACAGATGCTTCTTATTTTTGCACCCGCTATTTTAGGAGGGCTACTTTGGAAGAGAGTTAATGAAAAAGCAGCTTTCTGGAGTATACTGCTTGGATTTATTGCTACTCTCGTTAGTTTGCCATTTATTCCCAACTACGCTTTCTTACCGGGACTGATTGTTTGTTCAGTAACTTTCTTCTTCTTTGTATTCAAAAATAAACAAAATAGCTTAATTACCCCTACTACTTAAAACGCATTTTAGCCAAATAAATAAACGGTCGCCTTAGGCGACCGTTTATTTATTTACTAAAAAAACCCCATATTTCAGGGGTTGTTGTTATATTTTAGGTATTTTGATTTGGCCATGCGTCAATAAGCGCGTGAAGAATGTTTCTCATTGATCCTATTCCGCCACAGGCATAGTCCATAATCACAAAATTAATCAAACCTTGTTCGAAGAGGGGAGCAAGAGCTTTTTTCTTTCTCGTATCGTCGCAATCACAGGTAACAGTAATAATTTTTGCGTTAGGGAAATCCTGACGAATTTGAAGTGCATTCTCAAGAGCTTGGTCGAATGCGACCAGGCCGAGGTAAATCACAAACATTAAATTGTTACCTCTCAACTCCTTGAGGGTATCTTGGGAGTCGGACTCGGCTGCGACTTGGGCTACTAGAGCTTGTTTCTCCATATCTTCGGTAGAAATTACAAAATCAGGCGAGATTGGGCTATATGCGAGAAAACCATTGTGAACAGAAATATTCAAGCCAGGTTTACCGGTGTCAACTGGACCGTTTTTGTGGCCAGCAACTTCTTTGTAAGTGAGAAAAACAGCATAAAGTTCAGTTTGGTCACGAAGCATTTCCGGCAACGCGTCAATAAATTCTTGGACAGTGATACAGTTCATCCCACACCCCCGTTTTTTGGTTTGCATTTAACAAACCAATCGGATGCAAACATAGTCGGTTTTGTTTTATCACCGAACCAACCGCGTAAAATAATGTCTCCATCCAGAGAAGCGACGATGAGCCACTGGTTGGGAATTGGTCCACGGTGGCGAGAAGCTTTCTTTTTATATGAGTGTTTTTTACCGCAAGCGCACATTAGGGGATCGTTGTTAATGACGGCGTGTATGATGAATGTGTTGGGCAGACGCCGAGGCCAAAATGGCTTTGCGTTTACCCAAGTAATCACATCGCCAACCTCAAACTTTGGTCCGTAAGTGTTGCTGTAACTAATAGCCATCGCTTTTTCCTTTCGAGATAGGGGATTGTCAAGGTTCAAGTACTGCCATTATAGTATAAATTAATGTATAATACAAGCATGAGGTCATCTGGTTTTTCTTTATTTGAAGTTATTATAGTGGTGGCGATTCTGATTGCGGTGGTGGTAATTATTGTGCCTTCTTATCGCGGTTTTGGCTCAACTAACAACTTGGCGGTGGCGACCGACGCAGTGGCGCAGGGGCTTAATCAGGCGCAAACTCTAGCTCGTTCCGGTGAACAGGGCTCTGACTGGGGCGTTCATATTGCCACTGGCCGCATTATTGTTTTTTCCGGAACTGATTTTACCAATCGCGAGCAGAGTTTAGACCAGATTTTTACTGTTCCTTCAAATATTTCATCTATTGGCATTAACGAATTAATTTTTTTCAAATTTACCGGCCTGCCCCAACAAATAGGGGAAGTTATTTTAACCAACGAATTCAACCGCTTTAAAATAATAACCATTAATGAACAAGGATCGGTTTCTTATGAATAAAGGTTTTTCACTCTTGGAGGGAATAATTGTGCTAGCAGTCGTTGCTTTGGCCGTGGTAGTAATTACCGGCGAAATAATCTATAGCCACCAGGTCAGCGCCCGTTCCGCTAACATCAGCCGAGCAACCAGTTTGGCAACCGAGGGTATTGAAGCGGTACGTAACATCAGAACCGCCAATTTTTTTGATTTGGAAGATGGCAGTTATGGATTAGCTTTAGTTGATGGCCAATGGTCATTGGCACTGGGGGTGGTGGAAACGATTGATGATTTTTTCCAGCGGGAAATTATTATTTTCTCTCCGGACACTAATCGGCGTCAGATAGAGGTTGCGGTTAGTTGGTTGGATGGAGAGGATGTGAAATTAGCCACCGAGTTTAGAAACTGGCTGGCGACCGTTGAGGATTGGACCAGTCCCCAATATGATGGTGATTTTGATATGACCGCCCAAAATAGCGGCTCTAATAATCACAAAGTTAGGTCGGTCTTGGCCAAAGGTAATTTTTTATTTATCGGCAATGACCAAAGCGCCGGCAAAGAGTTTTTGATATTTGACATCTCCAAAGCGCCACAGTTATTCATCAAAGGAACAGTCGATTTAACCGGTAGTAGTTATGATATATCAATCTTTCAAAATTTTGCCTTTATTGCTTCCAGCGCTAATGACAGAGAGTTGCAAATTGTTAACTTTTCTAACATTAGCTACCCTAGTTTTGTTAATTATTTTGATTTGAGTGGCAACGACGATGCTTTGAGTAATGGCGTAAATGACGATGGTAATCTGCTAATAGTTGGTAGAGTTGGCGGCGGAGTTTATGTCTTTAATATCGCCGTTCTTAGTAATCCAGTTTTAATTGGGCAGATTTTCTTACCGGGTAGTCCCGATATCAATGACTTAGTGGTTGCTGGAAGCGATGTTTTTATCGCCGCCGGCGATGGAACTTTAAGGGTGGTTGATATCAGCGAGCCAACTTTGCCTAATGAGATTGCTGTTTTAAGTTTGCCGGGATGCGATGAGGCGCTTAGCTTAGATGAAGTAGATAACCGCTTTTATATCGGTTGTAGCGGCGACAATAATGATTCCGAATTGTTTATCGGTAGCGTTAATAATCCAGCGGCGCCGATTTTGTTGTCCACCGCCGATGTCGGCGACAGCTCGGCCGATGTCAATCACATCTCTTTTGCTTCAACCGATAGATTGGCGTTTCTGCTTACTGGCGATACCGCTAAAGATTTTCAGATTTGGGATGTTTCCAATGAATTGGCGCCCTTTCTTCTGTCGTTGACTGATCTCAATGGTTCGCCCTCGCAGGCCGATTATAGCCCATTGGCGCAGAAGATGTTTGTCGGCCTCACCTCTAATCCGGAGATACAAATAGTCGCTCCGGAACTTATCTATGAATAACAAAGGAATATCCCTGATAGAAACAGTGATTTATTTAGGGTTAGTGGTTATCATTATTCCCATCGCGGCGGCATTGATGTTTTTCAGTGTGGACGCGCGGGTTAGAGGCGCCGACGCCAATCTAGTTTTAGTGGAAGGTGGACGGGTAGCGCAAATAATAACCCGTGTTATTCGTAATGCTGATGATATTAATTTTCCCTCATTGGGATCAGCCAGCTCAACTTTATCTTTAACGGTTGACGACAGCGCAAAAAGTCCAACCATCTTTCAATTTAATAACGGCGCCCTTACTATAAAAGAGGGGGGTGGCGTGGAAATCGCCTTGGTCTCGGAAAACATCACCGTCTCCTCGGTGTTATTTCAAAACGTTTCCCGTTCCGGCACCCCCGGTTCAATAAAAGCGGAGTTTACCCTAGTCAGCGGCCCGCTTTCTAGAAATTTTTATGTTTCAGCTTCGTTACAATAACGGCCAAGTTTTACTGGCCACCGTCATCACTATCGGCATTGTCGGTCTAGTTATTGCCGGGTCGCTTATTCTAATCAGTTTAAACTCCTTTAAAGGAGTGGTGAGCGCCCGCCAATCATCGGAGGCAACAGCGCTCAATCTTGGTTGCGCGGAAAAGGCGTTGTTGTTTATCAAGCAGGTCCCTAGTTATACCGGTAGTGATAGTTTTACTCTAGAAAACAACACCTGTTATTACACCGTTACCAACGAGGGCGGCGATAGCCGCCTAATAACTATCTCATCAGCTGTTGGCGTGGTAATTCGCAAAACCGAAATTAGTTTAACCATTGATATCGTCACCGGTAAAATAACCATTGACTCTTGGCAGGATGTTCCATAGTATAATAAAGCGGAAGTGGCACTTTGATAATCCCTAAATAAGAAAGGGAGGTAGTAATGAACGAACTACTTCAGACGACGGCGGCGCGTTATGCTAAACAGCATCAGGGTGTTACCTGGACGGGTACTTTTGATGATTATTTGCAGATTGTAATCGAGAATTCGGATGTCACTCGTAATGCTTTTCAACGTCTTTATGACATGATTTTAAGCGCTGGTACGTATCCCCAGCGCATGGCAAAGAAGATGTGATAACTTATCGCTTCTTCTGCGAACCCACTGATGGCGTTGAAGATGCGGTGTATGGCATTGAATTGCCTTTGGCAAATCTGATGCGAGTATTAAGGGCGGCCAGTAAGGGCTTTGGCGCAGAGAAGCGAGTTTTGTTACTGCATGGCCCGGTAGGTAGCGCTAAAAGCACTATTGTGCGTTTGTTGAAACGAGGATTAGAGCATTATTCGCGAATTAATGAAGGTTGTCTTTATTCTTTTCGTTGGAAAAGAGAGGCCTATTACGGTACGGAACAGCGGGCGGCGCGGTTAGAAGACAGCTTGTGGGTTGATTGCCCGATGCGCGAAGAACCACTTCATTTAATTCCACTGGAAATGCGCGCGGAGTTTTTGAGCTCACTGGGACTTGTTGGAAAAATAACGGTGAACGGTGAGCTTTGCCCGGCTTGCCGATCGGTATTTCAACGGTTATTGGAAAAATATGAGGGTGATTTCGCCCGCTTAATTACCGAGGAAACGCAAGTTTATCGGTTGCTGTTATCCGAACAAGATCGGGTAGGCATCGGCACTTTTCAACCTAAAGATGAAAAAAACCAGGACTCCACCGAACTGACCGGCGATATGAATTATCGCCGCATCGTGGAATTTGGCAGGGATTCTGATCCACGCGCTTTCAACTTTGACGGTGAATTTCAAGTTGCTAATCGTGGCATTATTGAGTTTATTGAGGTGCTCAAGCTAGATGTGGCGTTCTTGTACGATTTGTTGGGAGCTTCCCAAGAACACAAGATTAAACCCAAAAAGTTTTCTCAAACAGATATTGATTTGGTAATTACTGGCCATACTAATCCGCCAGAATTTAAAAAATTGGCGCAAAATGAATTTATGCAGGCCCTTCAAGATCGAACCGTTAAGGTGGACGTTCCTTATAACACCTGCTTAGCGCAAGAGATGAAAATTTATGAAAAAAATTATACCACCGAGAAAACTGGTAAGCATGTCGCTCCCCATACTCTGGAAACGGCGGCGATGTGGGCAGTCCTAACACGCTTACAAAAACCTACCGACCCCCAATTGTCTCCAATGCAGAAATTGAAGTTATACAATGGGCAGACATTACCCGGCTTCACCACCGACAAAGTTGAGGAAATGCGAAAAGAAGCCAAAGGCGAAGGTATGGATGGTATTTCTCCCCGTTATGTTCAGGATAGGATTTCCGATGCCTTGACGGTTAACGCCGATGCTCATTCTCTGAATCCCTTTATGGTGCTTAATGAATTGGAACTAGGTTTGGACAGGTATAGTTTGATTACCAGTGATGCCCAGAAAAAGGATTTTGTGGCTTTGATTGCCGCCGTGAAAGAAGAGTACACGGATATGGTGAAAAAAGAGGTTCAGCGGGCGATTTCCGCCGACGAACAGGCAATGGCTCGGTTGGCGGGCAATTATGTTGATAATGTGCGGGCCTATACCCAAAAAGAAAAGGTAAAAAATAAATTTACCGGCGCAGACGATGAGCCGGATGAGCAATTGATGCGCTCTATTGAAGAGAAGATTGATATTCCGGAAAGTCGCAAAGACGCATTTCGTGGGGAGTTAATGAACTTTATCGGCGCGCAAGCATTATCTGGCCAAAAGTTTGATTTTAGAAAGAATGAGCGTTTGCAAAAGGCATTAGAGATGAAGCTTTTTGAGGATGGTAAAGACAGTATCAAGATGACTTCCATTGTTTCCCATACAGTTGACACCGAAACTCAAGAAAAAATTGACGTGGTGAAGGCGCGACTGATAAGGGACTATGGTTACGATGAAGAATCGGCTAGTGATGTTTTGCAATACGTGGCGAGCATTTTTGCCCGAGGCGATGTTAAAGATAAGGACAAAAAATAAGATATTTTAACACGCAACAGCAGCCCATTTCGGGTTGCTTTTTTGTTGTGAGCGTTATATTCTAGGGAAAGATTAGTGTTCCTTGAAAATGGAAAAAGAAAGGAGTAGTTAATGGCTAGTCAAATTGATCGAGATGTGGAAAGAGCGAGAAAAATCTTAAAAGGCCGAGCGCGGGAGGAGTTGAGACGTTATTTTAAGCACGGGGAGTTAATCGGCCGAAAGGGGAGAGATATTGTTAGTATTCCCATACCCAATATTGAGATTCCTCGATTTCGTTTCGGTGATAATAGTGGCGGTGCTGGTCAAGGGGAGGGCGAGATTGGTGATCCGATTGCTCGCGGCCCCGACGAAGAAGGTGACGGCGATGGCGAAGCTGGTGATCAGCCCGGCGACCACATCCTAGAGGATTTTACTTTGGAAGAATTAGCGGAAATACTGGGCGAGGAATTGGAATTGCCACGATTAGAAAATAAGTCACGGCAAACAATCGTCTCCCAACGAATGCGTTATAAGAGTATTCGTGATGTTGGTCCGGAAAATTTGTTGGCGCGGCGCCGAACCTTAAAACAGGCACTGCTTCGTTGTTTGTCGGTGGTTGATCCGGAGGATTTAGAAGATCCAGAATTTGATTTGGCGAAAGTAATACGCCTTACCAGGCCCGATTATCGTTATCGTTGTCCGGAAGTGATTAACGAGTATGCCGCTAATGCGGCTATTGTCTATATGCTGGACGTTTCCGGTTCTATGACCGATGAATTAAAGAATATTGTCAGAACAATGGCTAATTGGATTGATATCTGGATTTGTAGCCAATACAAGGGAGTAGAATGCCGTTATATTATCCACAATGCGGCGGCGCGAGAAGTGGACCAAAATACTTTCTATCACACCCGAGAGAGCGGCGGAACGATTATTTCTTCTGCGTACAAACTTTTTGCCGCCATAATTAATCCCAGTAGCGGTTATAGTTCGCCTTATGGCGGGACTTATTCTCCGGAAGAATGGAACATCTACGGCTTTCATTTTTCTGATGGCGATAATTGGGGAGAAGACGATAGAGCGGCGTTGGCGGTAGTTAGCGGCCACCTCTTGCCCCGGATTAACCTTTTTGGCTACACGCAAATTAAGAGTCCTTATGGTAGCGGTAATTTTCTCAATAGCATCGCCGCGTTAAAAAGAAACAATGGCGATGGTGGTTTTGAGAATCTAGCCACAGCATTTTTGAAGGGAAGGGAAGATATATTTAACGGCATTAAGGCATTACTAGGAAAAGGAAAATAGAAGGAGGAAGCAATGACTAAAGCTCTGCAAGCCAATGGTTTGTCGCAAGAACTAAAAGAAATGAAATACTTTGTGGAGTGGTTTATGACCGAGCGTTGCGGTTTACAGCCGTTTTTTCGCAATCCGAATGGATCGCGAAGCGAGGTGATTTTTGAAGTTTGTGATTGGCGGCAATTATACGAATTAGCGGCTTATGGCGGTTTTCCCATTCGTTATCCGCATTACACTTTTGGGTTAGAATATTATGAAATGACTAAGGCGCATGAGTGGGGTTTGCAAAACATCTATGAAATGGTAATTAACAACAATCCGGTTTATGCCTACCTGCAACGCGCCAACTCTATGGTTGACCATAAGTTGGTTATGGCTCATGTTTATGCCCACGCTCACTTCTTTGTGAATAATGTTTATTTTCGCCACACCAATCGTAAAGCAATTGATATGATGGCCAATCATGCGGTGAGAATCAGGCGCTTTCAGGATGAATATGGCGTTAATGAGGTGGAGGAATTTCTTGATATTTGTTTGTCGCTGGAGAATTTGATTGATATTAGCCGATTGACTATTCAACGTTCCGACAAAGAACGGGCGAGTTTATTGGATGATAAGAGCGAGGAACAAGAGGATGGTTGGGACGGCAAGTTTGATGCCAAGCGCTATATGAATGGATTTATCAATCCTCCAAAGGAGGTAGCGGCCCAACGAGAGAGGTTGGAGAAAACCAAAGAAGACGAAGCCGATATTCATGAGCGAGGCATTGTTTTTCCGGGCGAACCCCAAAAAGACATCATGCTTTTTTTGGCGCAATACGCGCCTCTAAAAGATTGGCAGAGGCAAATGTTACTAATTGTTAGAGAAGAGGCGTATTATTTTTCTCCACAGGGCCAGACCAAGATTCTTAACGAGGGCTGGGCGGCCTATTGGCACTCTCGGGCGATGACGGAGTTATGCGCCGCCGCTGAGATTGTTGATTATGCCGAGCACAACGCTGGCACCTTGGCTATCGGCCGGGGACGGATTAATCCGTACGCCTTAGGCAAAACATTGCTATTGGACATTGAATGGCGTTGGGACACTCACCGCCACGGCAAAATTTATCAGGAATGTGATTTGCGGGATGTGCTTGATAGTTGGGATCAATTTGTGGCTTTCAAAAATGTTTTTGAGGTCTGTAATCGAAATCGGCAAGTAACCCTAAGAAAGTGGCAGGAATTTCTTTGTTTTTGGCAAGCGGTTAGTGATAGGAAATCGGAGTTATTTCGCGTTACTTATGACTCTGACCGATTGTTGCGTTGGTGGCATTATTATTTAACCATTGATCAGCAATTGGCAGATATTAATAAGCAACTGAATGGCGCCTTAGCTCTGGTTAAGAAGTGCCAAAATAGGATTGAGCGGTTAGCTGGTAGCGGCAATTGGCGGAAGAGAACTGAACTTTCCCAGCAAATGAAGTTTCAGGAAAATTACATTATTCGTTATTGCCGGGGCGCAATAAACCTTTTAGAGATATTTGCTAGAATTAAAGTTGCGTTTCGCCAGGGCAAGTTGATGCCGAAACAGTTTTGTTTGCCGGAGCAGTTTTTTACCTATGCTCAAAAATTTACCGGCAGTTTACCGATTGCTATGGGAGAAAAAAAGATTTTTGAGGTTTGTGGAGTTCATTGTGATTTGACGGCGATTGACGAATATTTGACCGCCGCTGTCTGTCGGCAGGCAAAGTTGTTCGGTTATGACTACAACGAGAACAGTGGCTACTACGAAATTACCACTCGGGAAGTGGACGAGGTTAAGCAAAAACTGTGCGCCGCTTTAGCAAATCGTGGTCAACCACAGATTCAAATTCCGGTTGGCGGCGGCAATTTTGAAAATGCCGGAGAACTGTTATTGGAACACCTATACGACGGTCCGGAATTAGCATTGGACTACGCCGAAGCGGTTATGGCTAATATCTACAAGTTGTGGCGAGCGCCGGTACTTTTAGACACCAAGCTTGAGGAAGATGCGGTGAGATTAATTTTCGATAAAAAAGGTTTTACTTTTAATGATGAGTAAAACACCGCTCCGGCTTGACTGCCGGAGTTTTTTCTATTACCCTATAAATAGGTATTTGAAAAGGAGGTGAACCGTGAAGTGGTGTGCTCAATGCAATGGCCGATTAAAACCAGCGAAGCTCTTCCATAATAGGCCGTTCGAATTATGGGGATTGGAAATTCTATTAAATAACGTCCAAGGGGAGCAGTGTTTACAATGCGGGAATACCAATCTTTTTTTAGGCGCCGATAATCCTTTTCACCACATCGGCTATGCGGTAATAAGAATATTACTCAAGAAAAGGGGAATGTTTAATGATGTTTTGTGCGACTTTGCTTGCAGTTACCTGGCTTATCGAGCCACAGATGACGAATTAGCCGCTATCTGGTTCGGCTTTGAAAGCTACGAAGTTATCCCCGATGAGTTGAGTGGTGACGATTTTAGAGAGATAATCAAAAACCAATACGGGCATTATTCAGCCCAGGAACTTGCAGAGAGTATTAAGGCGGCACTGATGGTTGTCGCGCCGTCCGATAAATTTCCTTCCCGAATAGAGCATGGACGAATTGTTGTTGATTTATCCCCATTGCTCAAAGAAAAGCAATTAGTTACTGAAAAGAAAGAAAAAACCCAGTTAGAGTTCATTAATGAGTTTTTGTCATTGTTTCAGTTAGGCGAATTAAGCGAAAGCCGTTTTGAAGAATTTGTTGGCGCAAATAAAGGTGCGGTGATTGTTATTAATGATATGGGCGAGGGCGCGGTAATTGACGCTCTAGTGTTCGTTCATTTTCGCAGAAAAGAGGAAAAGGTTTTTGCCACCAATTTTCTTATTCATCCCAAGTTGTTGCATAGCAAAGAATTAATTGCCTCGTTGTTTTTAAGATTGTTGGAATATGCCCGCGAGCGGGGAGCGAAAAGTATTTTTCTTGAACCGCCGCTTCAAAGAAGTATAGACCGCGCCGCCCAAAATCTGAACTTTCAAAAAACCAAAAACAGCGATTTCTATCAGTTCAAATTAGTTACCCCACAAGTAGAGTAAACAGCGAAGTACAATATTGTACTTCGCTGTTTTTTTATAGTATTATACAAGGGTCATTTAGAGGAGTCACATAGCGGTCTATTGCAGCGGCTTGTCCCGATTTACTATCATAATAAAGATCGGTAATCGAGGATCCTCGATAATTAAATTTTTCTTAGTGCGGAAGGGTGCCGGAGTGGTCAAACGGAGCGGCTTGGAAAGCCGCGGCCCCTTGTGGGCCCCGTGGGTTCGAATCCCACCCCTTCCGCAGTGTGGGACAATTCGCCAAAATAGTGGCGATTTGTCTTTTATTTACTACCTTTTCAGGGGTTCTAACCTCAGTTTTTGTTGGATTAGTGAAAATCGTAAAAATCCCGATTTTATAGGGTTTACTAGAGGTTCGAACCGAAGTTTATTTCTCGTGATTTTTTATGTTATAATTTAGCAGATGAAAACTTATGCCTTCATCGACGCTTCTAATACTCTAAGCACTACTAAGGGCGTGCTTAAGTTTGATATTGATTGGAAAAAAATGTTCAATCATCTAAAATCCAAAAAATGGAACTGTAAGAAAATCTATTTTTATCAAGGAGAAAAGAAAAGCAACAAACATAAAAGTTATTTGTCTGAATTATCTAAGCTTGGCTACGAAATTAGGAGTAAACTCACTTTTATTCATAAAGCTAAAAAGCAAGAGAGAAAGTTTGTTTGTAAAAAATGTTCCTATACAAACACAGTCATTTTTAAAAAAGGAGATGTTCATAAGGCAAATTGCGATGTTGAATTAACTGTTGATGCAATGAATTGTGCTGGCGAAAGTACTCGACTTTTAATATTCAGTGGCGATGGAGATTTCAGATATTTGATAGAGGATTTATTAGACAAAGGCGCAGTGATTAAATTAGTTTCCAGCACACATAAAACAAAAAATCAATCCAGTAGATTTTCTACTAGATTAAAAGATTTAATTAGACAAGAAGAAATTAGAGCCTCGAAGGATAACAACAAGACAAGAATAAATTTTATTAATATCAATGACTGGCGAAAGAAGATAAAGAAAGCATAAAAGAAAACCGCCCACAAGCGTGACGGTTTTCGAGTGATGCTTTCATCATATTCAATAACAAATAAAAGTCAATAGCAATTATCCACAACAGCTAAAACTCAATGGCTAGATATAGCGAGTAGCGGGGTGGGGTAATATAAAAAGCTCCAAATCATATTCGATTTGGAGCTTCTCAAGCTCTCGGAAACCACGGTTTACGCGGTTAAGTTTTCTTTTGCTGGTTCATCGCAAGGTCTAATCCGAATGTAATGGAAAAACCTGCGATTGACCACCAAACCTCCAACAACCAGAATGAATCCCATCACGCTAAGTGCCAATCTGAGCGGATTATCATTCCAGAAGTGCAGGTAGCCGTTCAGTTCCTGTTGAAATGGAAATGCTTGAGGTATTACAGCTACCCCCACGAACACCATAACGAGCCACGCTGTATTCAGTCGGTGTGCCTTCTGCCTCCATTCATTCCACTCCACTTGAGTTGCTTGACGCATCTTACTTCTCCTCTAAAAAGAGTTAGTTTGAACCGTATTCAATGTGCTACCTTACACCTACATTATACCATACTGGCAAGATTTGTCAACACTCATAAGAAATGGGGGTTGCTGTAGGGTGATTAAGTCTGAGATATAAATACACCCCTAATAACGCTCAATCCTAATTTTAATAATGTTCACGATACGAGAGTGGAGTAATAATCAATAAACCAAATCTGCCACTCTGTAAGGAACATAGTGAGTAGTGGGGTAAAATACCCTGTTTTGTGCTAGATTAAAATTGAGATATGCAGAAAGAACTATATAAAAAACTAATGCTGGAAACTTCCAAAAAGATTGAACCGACTATTTTTGGTTACTTGAAACCCCTAAAGAAGGAAAATGAAGAGTTATATGATATTTGTTCGGAACTTCTAAAAAAGAAAATAGGAACTTTTGAGACCAGAGCTTATCTTTTAAGGATATCATTTGAGGCGTGTGCTGGTAAAAAATGGACGCAAGATATTATGCACGCTTGTGTGGCAATAGAACTAGAACTAGCTTCTGTGTATTACACTAACAGGATTTTTGATGATAAAGGAGGTAAAGAGATTTTAAGCCAGCCGAATAATCAATTTATTGCCGCTATGATTACTAGAGATTTAGCTTCCCAAGCTTTAACTAGGGCGTGCCGAGCAGTTGATTATAAAACTTTTGTAAAAATTAAAGATTTGTTTGATGAAATAAATAAAGTTCTTTACATCGGTCAATTTTTGGATATAAATGTTAATTTATACAAGCCAAAAATGAATTTTAATTTTGATAAAATGCTCAATCTATATTACAGAACAAATGATGGATTTAATAATTCCTTTTTTGAAAAACTGGCAATGATAGGGGGTATTCTGGGTAATGGAACAGAAAGACAAATTAAAGCTCTAGGTAATTTTGGCAGAAATTACGGTATGGCTTTGCAGATTATCAATGACATTGGTGATTTTGTTCCACCCGAAGATAATGCAGGCACTGACGAAAAAATACCCGATGATTCTTATAGTGATATAAAACACAGAAAGTTAACCCTGCCTATTATTTACACTCTAACCAAGGGTTCTAATGAAGAAAGAGAGATAATTATAAAAGTCCTTGAGAAAGGAAAGAGAGCAACCATAAAAGAACTACGAAAAATAACAGAAATCTTGGTTAATAATGGAGCTATTGCTTATTCTCAAAACATAGTTCGTGATTTTATACATAAAGCAAAATCTTGTTTATCTGTTTTTAAGGAAAAAGACCGCAATCTGATAGAGGGGGTCTGCTTTATCGGTTATAGTAATCGGTATTACAAGGCGTTGAGGAAGTTTAAGAAGGCGTAATTATCAAAAAGGTTAATTGATTTTTGCGTAGCTTAAAGATAGGTTTGGCATAAAGAAATGGGTAGTAGCGGTCTCAAAACAGGTTCTAACATCGTCCACTACTCCCCGCAAATCCTAAACGGCTCACCCCTATGAGCCGTTTAATTAGTTATTCACCCTTTACATTTATAAATTTTTAAATACAATTAGGTAATTATTTTTAAATTTTTATGGTAACAAAAAATTTTTGGGGACAGTCGTTGCATATCGATTTGCATAACTGCGCTAAAGAAAAATTAAACAAGGACAATCTGCGGCTTTTTTGTAAATTGCTGTGCGAGGAAATTAAGATGAGGCCCCATGGTAAAGCGATGGTAGAGCGGTTTGGCTCGGGAAAGTTGTTAGGTAATTCGGCTCTGCAATTTATTGAAACATCTTCTATTTCTATTCATGCCGATGAGTTTTTTGATAGGGTATTTGTGGATATTTTTAGTTGTGAAAAATTTGACCGTCACCGCGCCAAGCGATTTACTAAAAAATTTTTTGGCGCTAAAAATGCCCGCTCCAGAGGTATGTACCGATTTTAATGTTCTAGTTATGTTATAATTCAATTAGTGAAAGCTCAACAAAAAATTATTTTATTAACACTGGTTATTTCTTTATCAGCTACTGGAATGCTGGTTTTTTTCGCCAAGCAGAGCATTGAGCGAGAGTTGGTTTTTATGGCCACTAGTTATTCAACGACTAGCGCGCAGGCGGCTTTTGAAACCGGAGTTGTTAGCGGTATCAATCTTGACCAAATCAGCGCCGCCGGAAAAGTGGCCGCCACCCAAACTGCGGCAGTGGGTATTGTGGTAACTATTTTATTGGTATTGGGCATGGGGGCTATTACCTCTCGTTTATTAATAAAGCCACTAGAATATGTTAATGAAGCGGTTGATAGATTAGGCGAGGGTGAGGCAACGAACAAAATCAAACAGGCGATAAAAGAAGGAGAGGTGGTCCAAACAAGCGAGATGCAAATCGGCAAACGAATTTTTAAAGTACTTATCTTTGACATCACCTCTTTCAAAAAACAAAGTAAAAAAGAATTAGAGAAGAAGCGATTGACAAAAAAGTAAAAAATAAGGTACTATCCGAAATCAGTTCTTTGATTTCCTTGAGAGGAGGTTTTTAGTGGTAGAAGAATTACCAGAGCGATTGTTTGATGAAAAAGTTTCCACAACGTTCCGTCCGAATAATCCGGGCGCCGAAAAATGGCTTTATCGACCGATCGAATGCCTTGACAAGGGTTTTGTTTATCTAGCTGATTATAGCGGCAATGATGAGGCAATTGTCCGAGCGGCGCGGGTATCGTTGGGCAATACCGACCCTCGTTCCATCAAGCAAAACAAGGAACTAATTCGTTATCTGCGCGCCCATCGGCACACCTCGCCTTTTGAGATGGTCGAGTTCAAGTTTCACTGCAAACTGCCTATTTTTGTTGCCCGCCAATGGATTCGCCATCGGACGGCTAGTGTTAATGAGCAATCGGGGCGGTATTCTGTTCTGGAGAATGGCGATTATTTGCCCGAGGGCTCGGCGCTTCGCCGCCAATCAAAATCCAACAAGCAGGGGGGAGATGAGGAATTAAGCTTAGCGGAACAACAGCTTGTTCTAAACATCCTTCAGTCCGGTTACAACGCTCAAGAAAGCCGTTACCGGCACTTGTTGAGTGATGATTTTGACTTAGCTAGAGAAACGGCCCGCTTAAGTCTAACTGTGGCTACCTATACCCAATGGTACTGGAAGATTGATTTGCACAATTTAATGCATTTTCTAAGCTTGCGGCTCGATCCGCATGCCCAGTATGAGATTCGGGTTTATGCCGAGGCGATGGCGCGCATCATCAAAGACGCCGTGCCATTATCATGGGAGGCGTTTGAGGACTATCAACTACAGGCGATGCAGTTGTCAAAACAAGAGCAAGATTTTCTCAAAAAAATGTTTAATCTGATTAGTTGGTCTGCTAGTTGGTTGCAACGCGATAAGGTGTTAGCGATGATTAATGAGGCCTTCCCGAAGGATGATTGCTGGAAAGGTGAGAAGCGAGAGTTTATTGAAAAACTAACGAAGTTGGGAATATTATCTTCGTCATAGTCGTAGATTAAAGATTCTTCACTAATATTCAGAATGACATAAAAATAAAAAAAACAACGCCCCGATCGGAAAATTCTGATGGGGCGTTTTTTGTGGCTGCTGACCAGCGCGTTCTAGTCGATGCCGATTTCCGCCAACGCTTTGGCGAAGAGTGTGCGACGGTCGCAGATGCGCAGGTTAATAACGATCGTTCTGGTGACCTCGGGTTTCATCCCGTACCGCTTTTGGCAATACTCAATGATTATTCCGATTGGATCCGCCAATCTTCCCGTGAGTGACATGTCTTCTTTTCCTTCAAATAGGGGACACAGAAACTGGTTTCCAAACTACTGCTGGTAGTGTAGCATAGTTTGGTTGGATTTGTCAATAGTAATAAAGGGGTGTGGTAAGTAGAATAGATGGCGCAGAGTTGTTCCGAAAAGTGTATCGGAAGCGAGTTTGCTTGGTTCCGAGCGTAGCGAGGAAAACTCGCTGAGATCAAGGACGGCTCGCCGCTGGAGCGAGCCGAGCCGTCTTTCTCGGAACAATTACTGCGCCATCTATTTTATGATACAATAAAGTGCGTAGACTCAAATATGGCTACCTTACTAATCTTCCAACTAATAGTCTTACTTTTCTCCATAATGATTCATGAAATCTCTCACGGAGCGGTGGCTTTATATTTGGGTGACGATACCGCCAAGCGTCTGGGACGATTAACGCTTAACCCACTAAAACACCTTGACCCTTTCGGCTCAATTATTGTGCCGTTGATTTTAGCTATTCCCATTCTTCTGGGTGGCAGTTCCATTATTATCGGCTGGGCCAAGCCCGTGCCTTATAATCCCTACAATCTAGCCGATCCCAAAAAGGGGGCGGCTATAATCGGCGCCGCCGGCCCGATCTCCAATATCTTTTTAGCAACTGTTTTTGCTCTATTACTACACCTGCCGGTAACTTTTGGCATTGGCGGCGAAATGCTAATGACCGCTTTTAGTATCATTGTTTTACTTAATATCTTGCTGGCGGTTTTTAATCTAGTGCCTTTTCCGCCGCTAGACGGCTCCAAAATCCTCTTTGCTTTTTTACCGCATTCCGCCGCCCATATTCAAGCTACGCTAGAACGTTATGGATTTTTCTTCATTATTTTCTTCATTCTCTTCCTCCTACCCGTCCTACAGGCGGTAGTTTTCTTTGTTTTCAACATTCTACTATTACTGGTTGGAATTGGACCAAATCTACCCATATAAAAAACACCCCCGAATCGGGGGTGTGAGCTTCAATTCTCTTCCACCGCTTTTAGTGGCCAGAACGCGCCAAATACTCGGCTGGCGCCGGGGACTTGTTGATAAAGGGCGATGCCGATGGGAACGTGAACGGCTTTTTCCGACCGTTGTCGGCCGGCGCCGCCGATCCCGACAAAAGAGCCGTTCTTACTATTCTGATAACCAACAAAACCCACTCCAACAATAGACTCACTCTGAGATTCTTGCCAACAAGATATGCCTGTACCAACCATCGTCCCCATGCGCTTTTTTTGTTTTACTTGCTTGAATTGCGTTTGTGATTGCTGATAACCAGAAATCCCTACTGCCAATACAGATTCTCGTTTAGCAAACTGGGCGCTGACAATACCAACTCCAGATATCGTGTTTTCATTTTCAGAGCGTTGATAGCCAAAAAAGTTGAAAAGCGAAAAAGCGGTTCCACCGGCTTTTTGGCAAAGCGCCAAGCCGGAGACAGCGTGCGAACCCGCCTTTTGATAAAGTGAACAAACCGACCACATACTTTTTTCGGCAACGCCATTGCCCAAAACGGTAAACACATGGTCGTTGATGTTGATTGGCAGGCAGAGTAGAGCGATGATACCCAATCTTTTCAAAAGATTTTTATCGCTAAGCCACTCAGCATTGATTCTACAGGGGTTGTTATAGTAGTGATATAAGAGATGATCTGTAACATAATACAGAATAACTGTCCCCAAAAACCACCACAGATTTTCCATTTCTTTTCCCTTCGTCAAAGAACTTCGCTATCGGGAGCCGATCTCCCAATTTCTGTCAGTAGTCTAGCACAGAACAATGCACCTTGTCAACTTTTGTCCAGCATATCCACGATCGTGGATATGCTGGACATTTTGAAAATTAAAAATTGTTAAGATTACTTCGCTATCACTCGCAATGACGGGTTGGAACTTGGGCGATTAGAAATTTTATTAGGTGAATTACCACCGCCTTGGCGGGGTCCCGCTAAGAGCGGGAGAAATTTAACCGGTAAAGATTCTTCCTGCCCGCAAGTGCTACAGCGTTGCCCGCCGGCATGCCTTCGGCAAAGCCGATGGCGGCCTGGCAGGCGGGCACTTCGTTCAGAATGACGACTGAATTTGACATGCGCCATTTGATTGTGTAGCATACTTGAATATGCCCACAATCAGGCAATTAATTAAAACGGGCAGAAAAAGTAAAACTGCCAAACCAAAGACGCCGGCATTGCGGCGGTATTTTAACGATCTCAAAAACGAGCCGGTCAATTCGCCCTCTCCCTTTAAGCGGGGAGTTTGTTTGCAGGTAAAAACAACGACGCCGAAAAAACCAAACTCGGCTTTGCGGAAAATCGCCCGAGTTCGCTTGACTAACGGCAATGAGGTAACCGCCTACATTCCCGGCGAAGGGCATAACTTACAAGAACACTCCATAGTAATGATTCGCGGCGGCCGGGTAAAAGATCTGCCGGGCGTCCGCTATCACATCGTCCGCGGCCGTTTGGATACCACCGGCGTTGAAGGGCGTAAACAGAAACGGTCAAGATACGGAGCGAAAAAGCCTAAATAAATATGCGTAGAAAAAAATTATACAAAAAAGAGCATCGACCGGACTATCGCCATCAGAACATTGTGGCAGGGCGTTTTATTAATTACCTAATGAACGACGGCAAGAAAGCGATAGCGGAGAAAGTGCTTTATGATGCTTTTGATATAATAAAGGAAGAAACCAAAGAAGACCCACTGGAGGTTTTTGAGAAGGCCATCGCCAATGTTTCGCCGGCGGTGGAAGTGGTTAGCACTCGCGTTGGTGGCGCCAATTATCAGGTACCGCGAGAAGTGCGGGCTGATCGCAAGTTTGTCTTAGCGGCTCGCTGGTTGATTGGCGCGGCGCGAGCAAAAAAAGGCGCGCCGATGGCCAAGCATTTGGCCGCGGAGCTTTTGGCGGCCTACAAAAACGAGGGTGAAGCGATGAAGAAAAAACAAAATACTCATCGCATGGCCGAGGCCAATCGCGCCTTCGCGCATTTTGCCAGACGTTGATTAAAAACTAAACTTCTAAACATCTAAAATCTAAATACAAACTAAAACAATAAAAACTAAAAAATAAAAACTTTTAGATGTTTAATATTTTAGAATTTAGTTTATATTTAGGCGTTTAGGATTTTAGTTTTTAAGTTTTAAGGACATGTCTAGAAAGTATCCTATAGAAAAAGTCCGTGATATAGGAATTATCGCCCATATTGACGCCGGTAAAACCACGGTTACCGAGCGGGTGCTTTTTTATACCGGCATTTCTTACAAGATTGGCGAGGTGCACGAGGGGACGGCGGTAATGGACTGGATGGAGCAGGAGCAGGAGCGGGGGATTACCATCACTTCGGCGGCCACCACCTGCTTTTGGACACCAACTTATGCTAAAGGCAATAAGGAACAAGAGCATCGCATTAACATTATTGATACTCCCGGCCACATTGATTTCACCGTTGAAGTCAAACGCTCCATGCGTGTCCTTGATGGCGCGGTAGTAGTTTTTGATGGCGTCGCTGGTGTTGAACCGCAATCGGAGACCAATTGGCGCTATGCCGACGAATACAAAGTGCCACGCATCTGTTTTATTAATAAATTAGACCGAACCGGCGCCAGTTTTAATCACAGCTTGCAATCCATCAGAGAACGGCTAACGGCCGATGCTGTCGCTATGCAGATACCCATCGGTACAGAATCCAATTTTGAGGGATTGGTTGATTTGTTAACCAGAAAGGTTTACCGTTTTGGCGGTAAATTAGGCGAGGTTGTGGAGGCAAGCGACGACATTCCCGCCGACCTTAAAGAAGAAGTGGAAAAAAGGCGCGCCGAGTTGGTGGAAAAAATCGTTGAACATGACGATGGATTAATGAGCGATTTTTTGGAAGGCAAGGAAATTGCCGCTGGCGACTTAAAGCGAGTTTTGCGCAAGGCGGTAATAGAAGTAAAGTTAGTGCCTGTTTTTACCGGCTCCGCTCTTAAAAACAAGGGTGTTCAGTTGGTTTTGGATGCGGTGGTTGATTACTTGCCGTCACCAGCTGATCTGCCGCCTACTAAAGGCATTGATCCAAAAACTGAAGGGGAGCTGGAGCGCGCCGCTAAAGATGACGCTCCTTTTTCCGCGTTAGCTTTCAAAGTGGCGGCCGATCCTTTCGTCGGCTCGTTAACTTACTTCCGGGTCTATTCCGGTTCGCTTAAAAAAGGCAGTTATATTTTAAATGTTTCCAAAGGGCAAAAGGAACGGGTGGGACGAATTTTGCGTATGCACGCCAACCACCGCGAAGATGTAGACGAAATCTATACTGGTGAAATTGGTGGATTAGTGGGAATGAAAGACACCACCACCGGCGACACGCTTAGCGATCCTGATCACCCAATTATTTTGGAAAAAATTGTATTTCCCGAGCCGGTTATCTCTATTCGAGTTGAACCTAAAACTAAGGACGATCAAGAAAAAATGGGCATTGCCTTACACCGTTTGGCGGAAGAGGATCCAACCTTTAGAGTTAGCGGAGACATTGAGACCGGCGAAACCATTATCTCTGGTATGGGTGAACTGCATTTAGAGGTGATTGTTGAGCGGATGAAGCGGGAGTTTAATGTTGAGGCCAGCGTTGGCCGGCCGCAGGTGGCCTATCGGGAGACGGTTACCACCTCCGCTAAGTCCGAGGGTAAGTATATCCGCCAATCTGGTGGCCGCGGCCAGTACGGCCATGTTTGGTTAGAAATTGAGCCCCAAGAGAAGGGCGCTGGCTTTGAATTTGTTGACGCTATTAGGGGAGGTACTATTCCCAAAGAATACATTTCGCCGGTAGAAAAAGGCGTCAAAGAAGCGTTGGGGAAGGGCGTTGTTGCTCATTATCCGATAGTTGATGTTAAGGTAACTTTGTATGACGGCTCGTTCCATGAAGTGGACTCCTCGGAAGCCGCCTTTAAGATAGCTGGATCAATCGCTTTTCAGGAGGGTGCCAAGAGGTGTAAGCCGGTTTTACTAGAACCGGTTATGGCGGTGCAGGTTATTGTACCAGAAGTGTTTCTGGGCGATGTGACCGGCGATCTTAACTCTAAGCGGGGCCAGATTGAAAAGATGGATGATCGGGCTGGTATCAAGATTATTGACGCTCTTGTGCCACTGGCTGAGCTTTTTGGCTACGCCACTAAACTACGTTCTATTACCCAAGGCCGCGGCACTTTCAGTATGGAATTTCATCATTACGATCAGGTGCCAGTGAATGTGGCTCTGGAAATTATTGAGGGAAGGAAAAAGTAAGGAGAAAGAAAAGCGAATAAAATGTGTTTTTATTAGACCGCTTTATTACTAAGCCAACCCAACTCACTCAAAGAATATTTCAGATGCTCAACTTCGTCGTTCAAAAATAAATAAAACAAGTTTTATTTATTTTCTCACTATCCTCATAGAGTAAGAAAAACAAGAACTCAACCAAAAAAGGCAACTATAATCACGGCCGTGATTATAGTTGCCTTTTTTGGGACTCAAACAGCTTGTTTTTCTAAAGAAATCTTCTTTTCGTTCGTTAGTTGGCTAAGTAAGCGCTTCGCCTTTAGTCTAATAAAAACACATTTTATTCGCTTTTCTTTTAATTATTTAATTACCCCAATAATTTCTCTTTAAAAATAAAAAAAGACCGTTCTCGGTCAGCGAGCCTCACGTTGAGGACTTTGGTTGTTCGGTCATCTTCCTCTGCCAACGAGCCTCGTGGCTCTTTCCCGACGGTCTAGCAAATCATCGATTTCATCACAGGTAAAGACGAGGGGAAAGATACGGTAGAGATGAACCACGCCGTCGATTTCGCCGTAGTGATATTCCCAAGCATCGAGATCTTCATTGTGCAAATAGTCGGCTACTTGGAGGAGAAATTCCTCGGCTTCTTCTTTGGTTGGGAAGATACCCATCACTGGCGCGTCAATCATCACCACATCTCCACACTCATCAATATCGTGGGGAACTAAGACGAACACATTCTCTCTCCTTAAACAAAGTTGGGTTTTTGGGACTGTTTAGGTTCTGTTGGTATTATAACAAAAAAGTTAAACTTTGTCAACCCCTAAACGGCTCACTTTCAAAGTGAGCCGTTTATTGTTAGAATGAAAATTATGAATTATCAATATTTTATATATATTATTATCGCGGTAGTGTCGATTGTAATTGGAATGAAGATTGCTACACTTGATCGGCCTGATAAAATCGAACGTGAAGCAACAAGAGAGGCAAAAGCCAAAATTTTACTAGAGTTGACGAAACGCAGTAAGCCGCCGCTAGAGGGGCGGATTACCAATAATGAGATAGAGGAGCTGTTGGGCGTTTCCGATGCCACCGCCACCCGCTATCTTGACGAACTGGAAAAAAACGGTGATATTGTCCAAAAAGGCGCCACCGGCCGCGGTGTCTATTATACTTTGCGATGAGGTACATTCCTCGTATTATAGCATTAGCCCTGATTATTCTTATCGGCTGGTTTGTCTGGTCAAATTGGCAACCGGCAAAAAAACAATCGGATGAAAAAATAATTTATATGGAGAAAATCACTTACACAACCACTGATAATATAGAAATAATCGCCAACTATTGGAAGGTAGATAGCGATAGGGGAATAATCCTTTTGCATATGATGTCGACCACCAAAGAAAGTTGGGATGATTTTGGCAATAAATTGAGCGCCGCCGGTTTTCAGGTATTGGCAATTGACCTACGCGGCCATGGCGAAAGCCAAGGGAGCAATCAAACATCTATTAATGACGTGGAGGGGGCTAGGGAGTTTCTTATTAGTAAGGGCATAACAGCCGATAATATTTTAGTGGGTGGCGCCTCGATTGGCGCCAATCTGGCAATTCAATATCTTGCCCAACACCATGAGTCGTTGGCTGGCTTCGCTCTCTCGCCGGGCTTGAATTACAAAGACGTGGAAGCTGATGAGTTTAGTAAAGAACTGCGCGATAGCCAGAAGATATTTTTAGCCGCCGCCGAAGACGATGGTTATTCGGCTGAATCAGTTCGTAAGTTGAAAGAAATTACTCCCGCCCAAGCCACTACTAAAATCTACCCATCTGGCGGCCACGGCACCGATTTACTGGAAACCCAACCCGAGTTGCCGCAAGAATTGGTAAACTTCCTTTCGTTTCGTTAATTTTTTAATTTTGATTACTATAACTACAGCCGTAGTTATAGTAATCATTGTAAATGAAAAGCCCCCGATTATTGGGGGCTTGTTGTCGGTGACAACTTTCTTGCTTAGCTGTGCAGTTTGACCACTGGAATAAAGTCCATCCGCCTAAGTTCCTCGGCGGAATACTTAGATCTTTCCCAGGGCCTTTGCTCGTTACCTATGTAGACGTGAAAGCCATCAGCCTCGCGCCTGACGCGAATTGTATTTCCCAAAGAAGATTCCTCCCCCAACTCGACGAAGGGGGCGATGAAACACTGACCTTCTCTGCTTATATCCATTAAGCAAAAAGGGACCCAACCTTCCGCGCCCACTGGCATACTTCCCACAGAAACTTTTTCCGGGCCAAGTCTGTCCGCGGGCATGACGGCGGCTTCAGCACTCGGTGTCGCGCCGGGCGCAACCGAATTTTGTCGGTCAAACTTGACCTTAGATCTAGGTTCAATCGCACAACAACCCACCAGCAAGCAGATCAGGTACACGACGACTAAAGCAACGACTACTAATTCATCAGGTTTCATTTTCCGCTCCTTTTTAGTTGTTAGCCCGAAGGCCTGTCCTTCAGTTACTGCCTGTAATTATAGCAAATTTTTATATAAAAGTCAACCCCTTGACAACCACCCTAAATTTTGCTATAATACGGATCAGAACATCAACAACTAGTCATTTCGAGCCTGTCGAGAAATCTCAGTAACGTGTAGTTATTGAGATCTCTCCATTACAGTCGAGATGACAAAGAAAGGAAGAAAG
>JBDRBW010000008.1:0-67689 GCA_043822345.1 Patescibacteria group bacterium | reverse complement strand
GGACACAGGACCTCGCTCTCTCTATATTCGAGCGAAGTCCTGTGGATAACTTTTTTCTCTTACAAGCTCACGATCGTGAGCTTGTAAGAGAAAAGCTAGATAGTGTAAATATTACCCAGCTTACCGATTGTTCCCTGTTTTTTAATGGGAAAAATATGGACGTGGCTTAGTAGTCCTAATTCTTCTAGATCAATAATAAATTCTTGAGGGAATTTATTTGTTCCATACCACGCGCTCTTTTGGATGGGTATATATTTTAAATTTCGTAATACGATTCTTAGCCAATCTCTTTTGAATCTGTCTTTTTCAGGAACGTCAAATATAAATACCTTTGGTTCGGTATCGGCTTCGATTTTGTATTTTGTTGGCGGTGGTAGAAATTTATTATCTCGTTCTTTCATAATCTCATACCGTAACGATCCTTTTTGTGTTAAAAGAGGAAAAACACCACTCTCTTTTTCACAGATAAGCCCATCTCTTTTGAGTTTATAGACAACATTTTCAACTTGACGCAGATTACTAAAAAAACATCGGCGGCGACTTCTGGCGCTCGCTTGCTGGTCCAGGACGTAAAGCGCTCGACCCATAGTTGGCCTGCCAGACATACTCAATACGCCCCCTATCGGACCAAGAGGTACTAAAGCCAGTTCCGCGATTAATTCTAAAGCTCTCAAAGTCAGCTGACCTCTTCTTAAAGCGTTTCTCCTCTTTCTTGCCTTTTCTGATTTTGACTCTTTTGCTATTATTACTTTCGCTTTTTTCATAGATTTTTTCATATCATTTTTTTCATAATCTTTTTTCATCCTATTACTCTACTTTACTCACGATCGTGAGTAAAGTAGAGAGGGTGAAAGTAAATGATCCTGATATTCAGACATACTAGCAAAAAACTCACTTTGGTGAGTTTTTTTAATTGTTATTGTATTGGATCCCGGACAGTCGCCTACGGCGACTTCCGGGATGACAGACGGGAGGAATTCCAGGATGACAGACGGAAGGACTTCCGGGATGACAGATGGGACGATTGCGTTGCTCAGGATGACGATAAATCACTCAAGACGGCCGTGAAGATAATGCTTCGGCGGCGGCGGCGAGTTCGGCTTCTTGTTTGGAGTAGCCCTCGCCGGTGGCGAGTTGTTTTTTGCCGGAAAAAACGCCGACTTTGAAATATTTTTGGTGTTCGGGGCCTTCTTGTTCCAAAATCTTATAGATAGGCGTTATCTTGTCTTCAGCCTGTAGTTTTTCCTGTAGTAAACTCTTGGCATCGCGGTAACTCCCCTCTTTCAAAACGGTGTCCAGATGCGCCATAATAAACTTGTTAATAAATTTCTTGATGGTGGCGTAGTTGCTATCCAAATAAACAGCGCCGATCAACGCCTCGGTGGCATTAGCCAAGATGGCATCACGGGAACGATGGGTGTCCTTTTTCTCGCCGCGGGAAAGCAAAACAAAGCTTTCCAGTTCAATTTCTTTAGCGGCCAGCGCCAACGAGACGTGGTTAACCAAAGCCGCCCGAATAGGTGTCAATTCTCCCTCCGGCTTTTTGGGATAACGATTGTAAAGCTCTTCGGTAACCGCTAACTCCATCACCGCATCACCCAAAAACTCCAGCCGTTCGTTGTGTGGCACGCTCCAACGCGGGTTTTCATTCAAATAAGAACGATGAGTCAAGGCCTCCTTTAAGAGATCTCTGTTTTTGAATTCGTATTCTATTGTTTTTTCAAGTTTGGAGATATTCATTGTTTATGAGATTCCTCGACTTCGCCCTTGCTCCACCGCTAAAGCTTTAGGCGGCACGCGGTCGGGCTCCGCTCGGAATGACCGGGGGTGGGTTCACGGTCGCCTACCTGCTTATGACCGGAGGTGGGTTCACGGTCGCCAATTTGTTTATAGACCGTTCCTAAGACGCCGTTGATAAATTTGCCAGAGTTAGGACCACCGTAGTTTTTGGCAATGTCAATCGCCTCATTAATAGCCACTTTAGGCGGCACCTCTTCGGGATCGGCGTATAATAGCTCATAAAGGCCGATACGCAGAGCATTGCGATCAATAATTGCCACCTGCGCTAATGGCCACTCGGGCGCCGCTTTTTCAATAATAGCATCCAATTCCTTTATTTTTTTAATAACGCCGGTGGCTAATTTCCAGACAAATTCCGGCTCATCCATCCCCGGCGCGAACTCCTCCAAATTACGCTCTATAATCTTGGTTAAATCCCCCTTTTGTCCGCCAAAATCCCACTCGTACAATGACTGAAGAACTACCGATCTGCCTAATTGTCTAGTAGCCATACAATAACGTTAAAATCTAAAAACTAAAATTACAAAGTCTAAATAAAATACAGAATCTAAAATTTCAAACATCTAAAAATATTTTTAGTTTTTATAGTTTTAGTTTGTATTTAGATTTTAGTTTTTGTTGTTTTAGATTTTTCAACTCGCGTAGCAGTAGTTGCTCTTTGCTTCTTTCCATAAGCGCCACATTGATTACATGCTCTGTGGGGAACAATGGGTCCTTTGCATTGCGGACAAACCAAAATAGCAACTTTTTTAAGAGCTAGATGCGACCGCCGCCGGCCGACTTTGCTGTGAGTATGATGTTTTACTGGCACCATAAGTATCTTAAGTAAATACCAAAATACTTAATTAGTCAAATTTCGCAACCAGAACAGATATGTTATACTATCTAAAATTATGTCTCGTTTCGTCCACTTACATACCCACAGCCATTATTCCTTACTTGATGGATTGGCTAAGATCGATGAACTAGTCGATCGCGCTCAAGAACTAAAGATGCCCGCTCTGGCAATTACCGACCACGGCAACGTTTATGGCGCTATTGAATTTTATCAAAAGGCCCGCAAGGCCGGCATTAAGCCAATTTTGGGAGTAGAGGCCTATGTCGCTCCTCGCACCCGGCAGGAAAAAATCCATGGCGTGGATAATAAATACTTCCACTTAACTCTGCTCTGTAAAGATAATATTGGCTGGAAAAACTTAATTCAGTTGGTAACTAAAGCCAACTTAGAGGGTTTTTACTACAAACCACGGGTGGATAAAGAATTATTGCGCCAACATAGCGAGGGATTGATTGCCCTTTCCGGATGTTATTCGGGAGAGCTGATAAAAAGCATTATCGCCGATAAACTGGATGAGGCAGAAAAAATTATTAATGAGCATAAAGAAATATTCGGCGCCGATAATTATTATATTGAAATTGGCCATCACCCTGGCATTGATCCGGAAAACTTCCGCAAGGTACGCGCCGCGCTTGTTGATTTAAGCCAACGGCACAACTTACCGCTAGTGGCCGCCCAAGATGTTCATTATTTAAATAAAGAGGACGCCCCCTACCACGATATTTTGTTAGCCGTCCAGACCGCCAGCCGCAATAACAAGATGAGTTTGCGCGGTGATGATTTTTCTCTACGATCAGGCGAGGAGATGGCCGAGTGTTTTAAGGATATTCCCGAAGCGATAGAAAACACGGTTAAAATCGCCGATCGATGTAATGTGAAACTAGAACTGGGGAAACCAATCTTACCTCGATTTCCTATTGATAGCGGCGAGACGCCAGCGACGCTTTTAAGAAGATTGGTTAAAGAAAAGATAGCTCGTCACTACAATCCCGTAACTGATGATATTCAGCAAAGGATTGATTTCGAACTGAGTGTCATTGAAAAAATGGACTACCCCACCTATTTTTTAATCGTTCAGGACTTTATCAACTGGGCTAAAGAGAGAAAAATCGTCGTCGGGCCGGGGCGTGGTTCGGCGGCCGGCAGTGTCGTTTCCTATATCTTAGGCATTACTAATGTTGATCCACTAGAACACGACCTACTTTTTGAGCGCTTTCTCAACCCAGACCGCATCCAGATGCCCGATATTGACGTGGACATCGCCGATGCCCGCCGTGATGAAGTGGTTGGTTATTTACGGGAAAAGTATGGCGAAAACCACGTCGCCAACATTATTACCTTTGGAACGATGGCGGCGCGAGCGGCGATTAGAGACACTGGCCGCGCTCTGGGAGTAAGTTATGGTTCTTGCGACAAAATCGCCAAACTAATCCCCTTTAACAAAGACCTTGGATTTTCGCTGGAAAATATCCCCGAGTTAAAAGAAATGTATGAGCGGGACGAGGAGGTGAAAAAAGTGGTTGACGCCGCCAAGCATCTGGAGGGAGTGGCGCGCCATGCCTCAGTGCACGCCTGCGGCATCGTCATTAGTGACAAACCATTAACCGAATACCTGCCCCTGCAGTACGCTCCCCAGGATGAAAATACTATTCTTACCCAGTTTGAGATGCATGCCGTGGAAGATTTAGGGCTGTTAAAGATGGATATTTTAGGTCTAAAAAACCTGACGATTATGGAGGGAGCGGCGCGGCTGGTTAAAGAGAATAGCGGTGAAGAAATTGATGTTAATAATTTGCCACAGAACGATCCTAAGACGTTTGCTATGCTTCAGCAGGGTGATACGACTGGCGTATTTCAATTTGAATGCCTATCAGGAGACGCAATTGTATCCAACACCACCATTAAAAAATTATTTGAAAAAAGACACAAAAAAACACTTAATTCAGTTTACATCGACGAAGGCAAGGTACATAAAAATCAAATTATTGACGTTATTAAAAGTGGAAAAAAGCAAGTTTATGCGCTAATTGCTGAAAATGATTGGTATGTCAAGGCCACAAAAAACCACAATTTTCTCACTATTAATGGTTGGAAGAAATTATCAGATATCAAACTCGGCGATCAAGTTTTAATGAAACTGAAGGCAAAGCATTTGGTTTACAATTCCTGTAAAACATGTGGCATTCAAATAAATGGCCAAAAAGATGGAAAAGGTGATTTTTGTTATACATGTTCGGCGCGATTTTATAGTAATCCGTCAAAAATTAAATCCAAAATAAAAATGAAAGCTGCTAGAAAAAAATTTTTCGACAAAGGTGGCACAACTTGGAATCAAGGTTTAACCGCTACAAATAACGAAATTTGGGCACAAACTGCTAAAAAAATATCTCAATCTCTAATGGGTAGAACTTGGGAAAATGTATATGGCAAAGAACGAGCAATGGAGCTTAGGAAAACATTTTCAAAAAAAATGAGCGGCGGTGGAAATCCAATGTTTGGAAAATCACCGCCGCATCGAAACAGGGGGTTTAGAAAAGATTTGGGACATTATGTGCGCTCGAACTGGGAAGCTGATTTTGCACGGATTCTTAACTTACAAAAAATAAAATACGAGTACGAACCAAAAACATTTAAACTAACAACTTCTGATGGACGCGTCGTATCTTATACGCCTGATTTTTATACGCCATCAACTAATACTTTTTATGAAATAAAGGGCTGGATGCGCGATATTGATCAAGAAAAAATTGATTTATTCGTTCAGCAGTATCCGTATTATAACTTTGCGTTGATAAACACCACTAAATTTGCAGAATTGTCTTTGCGGTACAAACATTTAGTTGCGTGGGAATGTCCCCGCATACCTATCGATCAAGGATTTAACTTTGTGCCAATAAAAGAAATAAGGAACGTCGGAGAAGAAGAAACTTACGATATCGCCATGAAGTCTCCCGGCAATAATTTTGTCGCAAATGGATTTGTTGTTCACAATAGTAGCGGCATGAGAAGATTTATGAAAGAACTTAAACCCGATCGTTTAGGTGATTTAATTGCGTTAGCAGGATTATACCGACCAGGACCAATCGATCTTATTCCGTCATTTATTAGGAGAAAGCATGGCCAAGAGCAAGTTACTTATCTCCATCCCGAACTAGAACCGATTATGAGAGAAACTTATGGCATCGCTATTTACCAAGAACAAATTATGAGAATTGCCCGTGACTTAGCTGGTTATACTCCGGGCGAAGCAGATGTATTACGTAAAGCCGTTGGTAAAAAAATAAAATCACTGTTAGATGAACAAAAAGTGAAAATAATTTCTGGGCTTCTCAAAAACGGGATTGCTGAACCTATAGCTAAAGCAATTTGGGAATTATTTCCACCGTTTGCCAACTACGGCTTTAATAAATCACACAGCACCTGCTACGCAATTATCGCCTACCAAACCGCCTACCTGCGCGCCCACTATCCGGTAGAGTTTATGACCAGCTTGCTTAATTGCGACTCGGGCGACACCGAGCGGGTGGCTTTTTTGGTCAGCGAGTGCAAAAAAATGGGCATAGAGGTACTGCCGCCCAACATCAACCGCAGTTTTGAGAAGTTTATTACCGACGGCCACAATATCCGCTTTGGCTTGCTGGCGGTAAAAAACGTCGGCAAAAATATCGTGGAAGCGATTATTGAAAATCGCCGAAAAGAAGGTGAATTTAAAAAGTTGTCCGATCTTTTAGGGCGAGTCCATCACAAGGACCTTAATAAAAAGTCACTGGAAAGTTTGGTGAAATGCGGGGCTTTTGATTCGGTAAGTTTAGAGAGAAATATGGCGATAGAAAATATAGATGAGATTTTAAAGTTTAGTAGCGCCCTGCGAAAGTACAAACAAAGCAACCAAGCCGGCTTATTTGGCGGTAAAATTACCGGCACGCTTAATTTACGGCCGGTTCAACCGGCCGACACTCAAACCAAGCTGGCTTGGGAAAAAGAATTGTTGGGGCTATATATTTCCGATCATCCGCTCAATATTTACAGAGAGAAGCTAGCTAAAACTAAGCCTATTAAAGAAGCGCTGTTGGTAAAAAATGAACGGACGGCCTTTGCTATTGGCGGCATAGTGACGCGAGTGCATAAAATTATTACTAAAAGCAACCAGCCGATGCTTTTTGCTAAAATTGAGGATTTTGGCGAGGCAATGGAGATTGTCGTCTTCCCCAGCGCGCTGGAACAAAATGCTTTTGAATGGGAGGAGGGCAAGGCGGCGCTGGTGATGGGAAGGATGTCTTGGCGCAATAATGAGCCTAAATTTATTTGCAATAGCGTGGAGGCATTGTAAAAAAAATCCGCGGGGATGGGCGCGGATTTATAATTGGACTATTTTAGCAATTCGGCGGAGGTTGTGGTGTTTCTTGTAGTCCCTTTCTGCCAAATATTGAATAAAGAAGGTGTCCATCTCGCTAAATCTCTCGTTCCATTTATAGCTCCACAAAACATTCAACCAATTATTTAATACGCATAATACATAGCGCGCATATACGAAAAAGCCGGGTTTGAGCTTTTTCATCTTTTCTTGCAAAGTAAAACTAATTTCGTCTTTTCTTAATTTTTGCATCCTGTGCCTTACCTCATGAGCGGCAAGACCAACTAATGATTCAATAAAATGATTGCGTTTGTTAACTGCTGACCGATAGACCCGATAGGTTTCAGTAGGCGGAGGGGTATAGCTAGCCAAAAAACACTTATACTTTTTTTTCCGTTCATCAAGATAGTAACCATCTGTGTCGATGGTAGTAATGGGGAAGTTTTCCCGACTAAAAACCAGATCATCTAGCCGATGGATTAAACTGGCTAAGAGGCGCGCGTCATCGTTTTTATACTTGACCACTATTTGCTCCTTTCAAAGAAACTAAAAAAAATATAACACAATGAGATTTCTCGACAAGTACTGAATAGCGGAGTAAAATGAAAAATATGAAGAAGAAAGCTCATAAAGATTCTTCGCCTGCGGCTCAGAATAACCGGGGGAGGAGTAAGTCAGTCGACATTAGCCACATTCGCCATTCGCTGGCGCATTTGCTGGCGGCGGCGATGATGGAGAAATTTCCCAAGGTCCAATTGGGAATTGGGCCGGTGATTGAGGATGGGTTTTATTATGATTTTAAACTACCTAAACCATTGACGCCAGAGGACTTGCCAAAACTAGAAAAAGCAATGCGCGAGCTGATTCGGCAAAATCTGGAATTTACCGGTAAAACCACTACTCCAGCCACCGCTAAAAAAACTTTTAAAAATCAGCCTTATAAGATCGAGCTAATCGATGAAATTAAAAAAAATAAAGAAAAGCCGGTTGTTTATAAAACGGGCGGGATTTTCACCGATTTGTGCGCCGGCGGGCACGTCAGCAACACCAAAGAAATCAATCCTGATGGTTTTCGATTAACTCATTTAGCAGGCGCCTATTGGCGTGGCAATGAAAAAAACGACCAGCTGACCCGTGTTTATGGCATAGCTTTTCATACTAAAACCGAACTAGAAAATTACATGAAGAGATTAGAAGAAGCGGAAAAAAGAGACCATCGCAAATTAGGTAAACAACTTGATTTGTTTGTTTTTTCTGATTTGGTCGGACCCGGTCTGCCGCTATTCACCCCTAAGGGGACAATCATCAAGGATGAACTGCAAAAATGTGTTGAAGAAATCTGCCGCGGTTATGGTTTTGAAAAAGTGGCTACGCCCCACTTGGCAAAAATAGAGCTCTATAAACTTTCCGGCCACGCCGATAAGTTCAGCGACGAACTGTTTCGTGTCACCTCTAATTACGGTCATGAATTTGTGATGAAACCAGTTCAGTGCCCGCATCAAACGCAAATCTACGCTTCCCAGACCCGCTCCTACCGCGATCTGCCAATTAGATACATGGAGTCGGAGAAGCAGTATCGAGCGGAAAAATCAGGCGAGATCGGCGGCTTAACCCGTGTTTACGCTATCACCGTTGAAGATGGTCATAGTTTTTGCCGCATTGATCAAGTCAAGGATGAGATTAAAAGCATGGTTCATATTATTGAAAATTTTTACCGCTCGTTTGGGCTGTGGGGTGATCATAGCGTTGCTCTGTCGGTACGCGACCCAAAACATCCGGAAAAGTATATTGGCGAGAAAAAAGATTGGGATCAGTGTGAAAAAATATTGGAAGAAGTCGTTAAGGAAATGAATTTGGGGGCAGAAAGGTGCGAAGGCGAAGCGGCTTTGTATGGGCCGAAGATAGATTTTATGTTTAAGGATGCGATGGGTAAAAAAATTCAGATTCCTACGGTGCAGATTGACTTTGTTACACCAAAACGATTTGGATTGTCCTACGTGGATAAAGATGGCAAGGAAAAGCCGCCGGTGATGGTCCACCGCGCCATTCTTGGCTCTTATGAGCGGTTTATCGCCCTGATTTTGGAACATTTTTACGGCCACTTGCCAACGTGGCTCTCGCCGGTGCAGGCAACTATTATTAGTGTCGGCGCCAATCACGAAAAGTACGCCAAAAAAATCTTCCAAAAATTAGCAGAGGAAGGTATTAGAGTCAAACTAAGCGGTGATAGTATGACCGTCGGTAAGCGAATTCGGGAAGCCGAAATTATGCGCTCGCCCTACATCTTGGTTGTCGGCGATCGGGAGATTAGCTCTAAAGCGGTCAATGTTCGCCACTACAAGAAAAAAGACCCTGAGATGATGGATGTTGATGATTTATTGTGCCGCATTAAGAGCGAGATAGCTCAGAGGAAATAATTTCTCTTAATTCGTTGGGATCAGCGTTGCCGCCCAATTCAGACATCGCCATACCAACAAGAAACTGTAAGGCGTTGGTTTTGCCTTTTTTGTAATCGGCCGCCGCCTTGGGATTATTAATAATAACTTTCTCTATCACCTCCCCTAATTGGCTCTTATCGGAAATCTGTGTCCATTTTTCGTTTTCCACAATCTCATGGGGATCAAGGCCATTCTCCGCCATTTTTACCAGAACGTTCTTGGCAATACGACTGGTAATTTCTTTGGAGTCAATCATACCAATCAGATGCGCTAGATGCTGGGGGGTTATTTTTAAATTTTCAAGAGTAACACCCTCGTTTTTCATTAAACCCCAAAGATCGCTGGTAATATAATTAAATAATAAATTTATCTGATTAGGGCTTTCCAACTCCGAGGCCGCTTGCTCAAAGTAATCGGCGCCAGCCATATCTTGTACTAAAAGGTTTGCCTGATCATTACTGAGACCAAATTCCTTACCAAATCTTTGGCGCTTGTCCTCCGGTAATTCCGGTACCTCTATTTTTAAGTTTTTAAGGTTAAATGATTTAGAGTCAAATGGCGGCAGATCGGGTTCAGGAAAATAACGGTAGTCATGGGCTTCTTCCTTACTTCGCTGAGAAACGGTACTTTTTTTCGGATCGCTCCACCCTCTAGTTTCCTGAATGATTTTTTTACCCGCCTCCAATAACTCTGTTTGGCGCCTTATTTCATAGCCAATCGCTTCCCCCAATGCCTTGAAAGAATTAATGTTCTTCACCTCAACCTTAGTACCTAACTCGGCGGTAGCAGGCGCAAGAGACACATTTACTTCAAGACGTAACTGACCCTTTTCCATATCAGCGTCAGAAACACCCAAGTAACGCAAAATCAGCCGCAATTCTTTAGCAAACTCCATCGCCTGATTAGCATCCTTAATATCGGGTTCGGTGACTAATTCCATTAACGGCACCCCCGCCCGATTGAAGTCCACTAAAGAATAGTTTTTATCGGAATGTACTAGTCGACCGGCATCTTCTTCTAAATGAATGCGGCGAACACGAACGTCGAATAATTTACCGCCTTCCACCAACGGCTCGTCATATTGAGAGATTTGATAACCCTTAGGAAGATCGGGGTAAAAATAATTTTTGCGATCAAATTTGCTCCTAATTTTTGGAAAAACCTTGCCACCTAGAGCAATACCTGTTTTTAAAACTAACTCCACCGCTTTTTTATTGATGGTCGGTAAAACGCCCGGGTGGCCGGAGCAAACCGAGCAGATATTAACGTTAGGGTGTTTTTCGTCTGAATCATTGAGGCAATCACAGAACATCTTGGTCTGCGTTTTGAGTTCAGTATGAATTTCAAGGCCAATAGTCGGTTGATAAGAATCGCTTTTCATGCTTCTAATTAAAACAAAAATCTATCTACTTAACAACGGCTGTTGACAAATTAACAGCTACTATGTTATACTACCAATTCGTTCCTTGAAAGGAGGATGCCTATCACAACCGTGGCTAAGCAACCAAGATTGACCCGCCAGTTAGCGATTGAACTATTTCGCCATGATGTAGTTGAAGAAGCCGAGAAGTGCTATCGACAAAATGGCGGTAAAGATGAGAATTTTTGGCAGGAGGTAGATGATCGTGAAAAGGTGGTGGACCACTTTATGAAAACTCACGTCCATCACTTTGGTCGCGTTCACTATCCTATCCAGAAAGCAATCTCTCACCTTCAAAAGGCATGTATTCTCTGAAAACAATCCCCGAGCTTAGCTCGGGGATTTTTACATCAATCTCTTAAGTAGTTCTTCGGGAGTAGAAACAACTTCGTGGATTAGTTTACGGCTAGAGGGTTCTTCGTATAAATCGTGGGGATAACCGCCCATTAAAGTTTTCTCCTCTAGCGCGTAGCACATCTTACCGGCCATAGCGGCGGCAAACAACTCCCCCGTCGTATTAACGCCCATATAGCCATCTTTATTAAAAACAAAACAAACATCGGCGATACGCACCTTGCGGAACAAATGATCATAAACCTTACCGCCGACGGTGGCGCGGTAATAAGGATTTTCCAAGCGATCTTTTTCGCAGGCGGTTTTATCAAAACTTATCTCAAGCTCGCCAAAGCCCGGTTCCATGATAATCAAATGAACGTCTCGTTCGTGAGCTAATCTTTTCAATTCGGCAATAAACTCTTGCATCTCTTTCCCAAACCTTGAACTTGAACAAAAAACTACACTGCGCATAATGCACCTAATTATAGCACAGAATAAAAAGAAAGTTGTGGATAACTAAAAACGGTCGCCTTAGGCGACCGTTTACGCTAAATCGAGCGCTGGCCAGATGTGTTTCGACCAAGCAGGGTCGCAATCGCCGCGTCCCACAAATTCTGCAATTTCATAAGCGGTGAGAAATCTAATCCATTCGTGTTTTCCCGGTTCCAAATTTATTGGTTGACATTCATAACTCGTCACCCAATAAACAAACCATTCGTGGGTATCAAATCCTTTGCCGCAAGGATTGGGGTAGGTTTCGTGAAGGGCTAAGCGAGCCGACCTAATCTTTACACCAACCTCTTCCTCTCCCTCTCTCACTAGCGCGGTTTTCGGATATTCTAATTTAGTTTTTTCGCCATCAACCCAATCAAGATGACCAGCTACAAAAGCCAATCCCTTAGTAGGATCGTTTTCGTCTTTACCTTTGCGATAAAGACAAAGATACTTGCCTTCGTCGTCTGTAATTATAGCGCCAACGCTTTTTCTTGGGCAAAGATTCATGATTTTTTTCCTTTCTTTTTTCGTCATTCTGAACGAATGTGAAGAATCTTACGAAGATCCTTCGTTTCACTCAGGATGACAGCTTAGAATAAACAACTTCCCAAATCTTATCATGAATCGCCTCTGGCGCCAAAACTTTTTTGTTTTCACAACAATTAATGGTAACAGAATACCTGAAAAGATATCGCGCTAACCATCGATAGACATCCTTGACTTTAGCTTGATAATCAGCATTGGCCTCGTGACCATCAAGATCTTGTCCGTCATCTATTCGTTGCATACCTTTCCACTCCAGACTTACTTTCAGCGGCACATCAAGAAAGATACAGAACGGCACCGGCGCCCTTAATCTGACATGTTCGAGATTCCATAGCCAGTTAAAAAAGTTACAACGTTCTTCCTCCGATTCAATCTTTGCGCCCTGATAGGCAAAATTTGAAGGCGAATAACGATCAGCGACAACAATCCTCTCCTCCCTCTCCATCCACTTGATAATTTGAGGAGTGGCGACAAAACGATCGCCAGCGTAAAAAGTGGAGGCGATGTGGGGATTAACTGTGACTGGATTGCCAAAACGGCCATGCAGATATTCTTTAATTAACTTACCCCACTCCGTTTCATAGCGTGGAAAACTAATTAGTTTCTGCGGAAAGCCCTCTTGCCGCAAACGATCGGCTAGTAAATGCGCCTGTGTCCCCTTGCCAACGCCGTCAATACCTTCAATGGCAAAAAATCTCTCGTGCATATCACTTCCTTTCCTGTTGTTAAAGTGCCAGAACTGGGATTAATATAGCATATTTTTTTACAAAAAGAAAGACGCCCCCTTCGGTTTTTTCATTAATTTTTCCACAAGGAAAAGATTATTTTCTATAATGTACTGGATCCCGGATCAAGTCCAGAATGACAATGGGGGTAGAAAAATAAAAATCAGTGGCGCATAAACGAAAAACTGGTGGTAGCGGATATAGCCCGAAGGAATGTCTCGGAGGCGAATTTGCTTGGTCTCGAGCTTGCGAGAGAAATTCGCCGAGAGCCAAGCGGCCGATTTCCGCTGGAGCAATCGGACCGCGGTTCCTGAGGGCTATATCCGCTGACAGGTCCCGTTTTATCTTTTATTCTACAACCTCGATTCCCATATTCTTGGCGGTGCCAGCGATAATCTTTTCCGCCGCCTCAATATCATAAGCATTCAAATCCTCCATCTTCCGCTCGGCGATTTTGCGGACATCGGCCTTACTGACCTTGCCCACCTTCTTTTTAGCGCCCCCGGCCGAACCCTTTTCTAAACCAGCCGCTTTTTTCAGTAAAATAGCCGCCGGCGGGGTCTTGAGCTTGAAACTAAAACTCCGATCTTCATATATCGTAAGCTCGGCGGGGATAATCTCTCCGCCCGGCATATCTTTGGTGGCGTCATTGAATTGCTTGCAAAAATCCTGAATATTGACGCCATGCTGGCCTAAAGCCGGACCCAAAGGCGGTGCGGGCGTCGCTTGGCCGGCGAGGGCCTGAACTTTGACGATTATTTTGATAGCTTTGCTCATAATTTTGCCACTTGTAATAGATCGAGTTCGACAGCGGTGTCACGGCCGAAAATTTGCACCAGTACCTTAACTTTGCCGCGCTCCTGATCAATCTCCGATATTTTACCATCATAATCTTTGAATGGCCCGTCAATAATCTTCACCGGATCATCAATGTTAAACTCTATCTTAAATCTGGTCTCGTCTCGATTCATGCGCGCCAACAGCGACTCCACCTCATTGTGAGATAAAGGCACGGGCTTGGTGGTTTCGGCGCCCACAAATCGGGTTACTCGCGGTGTGTTGCGGACCACATACCAAGTGTCTTCAGTCATTACCATATCCACTAAAACATAACCGGGATAAATCTTTTCCTCAACAGTGCGCCGTTGGCCGTTTTTGATCTTAATTTTCTTTTCTTTAGGAACGATAACATCAAAAATTCTATCCTGCATTGCCAGCGAACTAACACGTTGTTTAAGATAGCGCGCCACCGCATCCTCATAACCGGAATAGGTATGAACGGCGTACCAGTGGCGATTAGATGTCGCCTCTTGAGAAGTAGAGTTCTCTTCGGGTATTTGTTTTTCTTTGTTGATTTCCATGTTGATTTCACTAAAACACAAAAACATACGGCCTTCGGCCTAAACACAAAAGCGCCGTTGTTTTCGTGTTTTCGTGTTTTCGTGTTTTCGTAATCATAGTAAAGATTCTAATCCGATAAGAAAAATAAAATCAAACAAACCGAGAAAAGCGGCGACTAATAGGGACATAGCAACTACGATAATCGTTAACCGCACTGTCTCTTGATAAGTCGGCCAGTTGACTCGCCTGAATTCTTTTTTTGATTCTTGAAGAAAAGATTTGATCTTCTCAATATTCATAATGCCATTATTATGCTTAAAAAACTTCTAGACGTCAAGGTTTTTGACCGTCAACGCATGGGATTGGATAAAGTGTTTGCGCGGTTCAACAACACTACCCATTAAAATATCAAATAAATGATCGGCTGCTTCCGCGTCCGCCACCTCGACTTTTTGTAAAATGCGGTTAGCGGGGTCAAGGGTAGTTTCCCAAAGCTGAGAAGGATTCATTTCTCCTAGTCCCTTGTAGCGTTGAATGGCAATACTCTTGCCATCGCCTCCCTTATCCATCTTCCCCAACAACTCATCCTTGTCTTTTTCTTTGTAAGCATAATGAATTTCTTTGCCCTTCTGAAGGCGATAGAGCGGTGGCTGGGCAATATAAATATATCCTCCATCTATTAAGTCACGAAAATAACGAAAGAATAGGGTAAGTAGTAGAGTTCTGATGTGAGCGCCATCGACATCGGCGTCGGTCATAATAATAACTTTGTGATAGCGAAGCTTTGAGAGATCAAAGGATTCGGCAATGGCGGTACCTAGAGCTATAACTAATGACTTTATTTCCTGATTAATAAGCATCTTATCCATTCGGGCTTTTTCTACATTGAGGATTTTGCCCTTGAGCGGCAAAATCGCCTGTGTCCGCCGGTCACGACCCATCTTACTACTGCCACCGGCGCTATCTCCCTCCACAATGAACAGTTCGGACTCTTCCGGTTTGCGGCTAGAACAATCAGCTAGCTTGCCGGGTAAACTCAATCCCTCTAAAAGGCCTTTGCGTAAAATGGTTTCTCTAGCCGCTTTAGCCGCTCTTCGAGCCTTGGCGGCTAAAAGACATTTCTCTATCACTCTTTTAGCGTCGGCGGAATCACGCTCAAAAAACTCTTTCAAACTGTCCCCCACCACCGTTTCAACAGCAGTTCGCGCCTCGGGATTGCCAAGCCGGGCCTTGGTTTGCCCCTCAAACTGCGGCTCGCGCAACTTAACCGACACAATTGAAACCAACCCTTCCCGCACATCATCACCGGTCAAATTACTGTCAGCTACTTTAATATAGCCGCTACTGCGGCCATAGTCGTTAATAACCCGAGTGAGAGCGGAACGAAAGCCGGTGAGATGCATACCGCCATCGGGCGTATAGATGTTGTTAGCAAAACTTAACTCCTTGCTTTCCAGCTCGTTGGTGTAAGCCATAGCCACTTCCACATTGATATCCTGGGCTACTTTTTCAACATAAAAAGCTTCGTTTTGCAGAGGGCTTTCCTCTTCTGTCAAATGCCTGATAAACGCTTTGATACCGCTCTCAAAATAAAAAGCGTAGTAACTATCGCTATCCGCGGTATCTTTTCGTTTATCAAAAACCTCGATTTTGACCCCCTTGGTTAAATAGGTCTGTTGGCGGAAATGGTCAAGAATTCTCTTTGAATCATATTCCCTAATGGGGAATATCTGGGGATCGGCCTCAAAAGTTATTTTAGTGCCGTTATTTTTACACTTACCCACCTTCTTCACCTTGTACTTGGGAGCTCCCCGTTCATATTCCTGCATATACAAGCACCCATCTCGGCAAACCTCGGCCTTAAACCAAGACGAGAGGGCATTAACTACCGAAACGCCGACGCCGTGTAAACCACCAGAAATCTTGTAAGATTCGCCGCCAAACTTACCACCGGCATGGAGTTTAGTCATAACCGTTTCCAGCGCCGATGTTTTGCTCTGTTGATGATACTCAACCGGTATGCCCCGACCATCATCGGTAACGGCAACTTGATTATCGGGTAATAACTCAACGATAATGTTTTTGCTATAACCGGCAATTGCTTCGTCAATTGAGTTGTCCACCACCTCCCAAACAAGATGATGTAAACCATCTACCCCAGTGGAGCCGATGTACATTCCTGGACGTTTACGCACCGGCGCCAGACCCTCTAAGACATAAATATCTTTGGCTGTATAGTCACTTTTTTTAGCTTTATTAGCCATAATTTAATAAGATAAGTATAGCAAATTTTCTTATTATAAGCAATTAAAATACGGCTCCAGAAGAGCCATATTTTATCCGCATCTATCGGCCGCAAACAACGTCTCGGCAACTGGCTAGATTAGTTATGCTATCAAGACGCTCGCCGTCCGCATTAAAGCATCCCAGTTCACTACCATTAGTGCCGACCGCCCTATTGCCCCAGCCAAAAATCTCCACGCCATCCGGACAGTTGCCGACAACAAAATAATCAGCGGCGCTTTCACCGGCAAAAATCACACTGCCATCATTATCAAGATGTTGGCTGTACTGCAAAGCAAAGGTGGTTACCAGCACCAACGTCAGCAACCAAAGGCCAATAGAATATTTTTCCGCTCCTTTCATAATTCAATTATACCAATCAAGTTACCTAATCTCAACTCCCAACTTATCCACCAATATTTTAGTAATTTTTTTCATCTCTACATCAACCTCTTTGTCGGTCAAAGTTTTACCGCGGTCCAAAAACACCAAGCGAAAAGTTAAGCTTCGGTTTCCGTGAGAGAATTTTTCATCCTCATAGAAATCGATTAGATCAACATCGTCAAGATACTTGGGGGCGGTGTTTTCTATCAAAGACATAATCTGAGTAAAACGAATTTCCTGTGGCACCAACATTGAAATATCGCGCATGATTGATGGAAACTTCGGCAGGGGTTCATAGCTCTTCTCCCCCTCAACCAGATTCAATAAATCATCAAGATCCACTTCCACTAGGGCAGTTTTGCCGTCCTTTTTATGTAAAACACAGCCGATTTCTTTACCGTCAGATTCTATAATTAATTTTGTAGACGGCTGTTGAGTGTCTTCTTTCATTAAATAATCAACTATGCCCAACTGCTCAAATAAGCCATCAATCGCGCCCTTAATTTCTAGAAAGGCGCCGCGCTTGTCAGCGATAGCCATTCCTAAATTTAATCGTTCATCAACCAACTCTTTTTTGGCCAGCGACCCCTTGAAAACACGGCCGATCTCAAAGATGGCTGGTTTTTCAATAAAGCGTAGATTGCTGTCTAGCGCCTTTGCCAATCCCGGCAAAAGTGACGGTCGGAGAAAAGCGAATTCCTTACTAACCGGATTTTCCAGCTCAAAAGCCGCCGGTAGCCCTTCGCGCGATAAATCATGAGCTGATAAAAAAGAATAATTGTACACCTCATCCAAGCCAAAGCTGATAAGTATCTTTCTAATATTGTCTTTGAAATTAATGCGATCCTCAAATTCAGAGGTGCGCATAAATATCTGCGGGGGCTGTGATTTGATGTTGTGATAGCCGTGTAATCTGGCCGCCTCTTCCACCAAATCCTCAAAAATACTAATGTCAGTCCGGATCGCCGGCGGCTCAACTAAATTATCTTTAATGACAAATCCCAATTTCTTGAGATAACCTAGCGCCTCTTTCTCTTTTAGCTCTAGACCACTAATGTTGTTAAACCGATTGATATCAAATTTAATCAGGCGGCGGCTCGGTTTGTTTTGGTAGATATCCACAAGAACACCGGTTTTACCGCCACATAGTTCTTTTATTAATTGCGTGGCTCTGGCTATGCCCACTGCCACTAATTCGGGGCTGATATTGTGGGAGAAGCGGATTGAAGCGTCGGTGGCTAAATTAATCTGACGCGATGTTTTATAAATACTAACGCCGTCAAAACTGCCGGCGGTTAAAAGAATATTTTTAGTAGCCGAGGTGATTTCAGCTTTCTTACCGCCTTTAATACCGGCAACATCCAACGGCTCTTTGCCATCAGCTAGCACTAAATTATTAGGGTTGAGATCGTAGACGGCATTTTCTAAAGAAGTAACTTTTTCTCCCCCTTTTGCCGGACGAACAATTAATTTACCGCCCGCCATCTTGTCAAAATCAAAAGCGTGCAACGGCTGGCCGGTTTCCAAAGTTACATAATTAGTAATATCAACCAGATTGTTGATTAGCTGTATACCACTGGCGCGCAGAGCATCCTGCATCCATTTGGGAGATGGCTTTATTTTAATATCCTCAAAGTATCTAGCCGCCATCCGATTACACAGCTTGGTTTTAACTATTACATCGAATATCACTTTCCCGTCATTGCGAACGACCGAAGGGAGTGTGGCAATCTTTTTAGTTCTTGGATTAGTCAAAGAACCACCCAACAAAGCACAAAGCTCTTTTGCTAGTCCAACGTAACATGCCGCATCCGAGTAGCGATTGGGCAAAACATCAATCTCCAAAATATCCTTACCAATCACCTCGCTTTCAAAAAGGTGTAATGATAAAAGCTCTGCCGTTTTTTGCGCATTGGGTAATTTTGGAACGAGTTGTTTTAGAAGTTTGTATGAGAATTTCATTGTCTTATTAGTCATTCTGAACGAAGTGAAGAATCTTTAAAAGATCCTTCGGGCTTCGTCGAGTCAGACTCGACTTCGTCCTCAGGATGACGGATTATTAAAATTGCCTAACGAACCTTAAATCGCCGGAGTGGAATAATCTGATATCGGGAATATTGTATTTAATCATCGCCAGCCGCTCCATACCAAAACCAAAGGCGAAGCCCTGGACGTTATTTGGATTATAGCCAACCGCCTTAAAAACATTAGGGTGAACCATACCGGCGCCAGCCATCTCCAACCATCCCTTGCCAGCCCCGCCCGCATCGTTACGCGAAGCGTTTCGGGCAGGCATTTTCACATCTATCTCCACACCGGGTTCAACAAAAGGAAAATAACTGGGCCGTAGCCGAACTTCCACGCCACTCTTGTCATTCTGCCTGCCCGCCTTAGCTTTAGCGTCGGCGGGAGCGTTAGCGAAGAATCTACTGAAAAACTCCTCGATCACAAATTTAAGATGAGCCATTGAAACGTCCTCGCCTACCATTAGGCCTTCAATCTGATGAAAATTAAATTCGTGAGAAAAATCGGTCGCCTCATGGCGAAAAACCCGCCCCGGCACAATAATCTGAAAGGGCGGCTGATGCTTTTGCATATACCTTATCTGCATCGGACTAGTATGGGTACGCATCAATAATTTCTGGCTTCTAGCTTCTAGTTTCTGGCTTCCAGAGTTTTGGCGAAGCCAAAACGTATCCCACATATCCCGCGCCGGATGATCTTGGGGAATATTAAGGGCGTCAAAATTATTATATTCGGTCTCCACTTCCGGCCCCTCAACAACGGAAAAATTTAAGCTTTTGAAAATATCTCTAATCTCATTTTCTACTTTAGTCAAAATATGCAGATGCCCTTGGGTAATTTTTTTGCCCGGCAGGGTTAAGTCTATTTTGGTTTCTGGTTTCTGGTTTCTGGTTTCCAACTTTTTGATTTGCGAATTAAAAAGTTGGCTTAGTTCTTTTTTTAGAGTGTTGGCGGCAGGGCCTATTTTTTTTCGTTCGCCTAATGATTGTTGAGCCAGTGAACGCAAAATCTTTGTCAGCTCGCTTTTACGGCCCAGATATTTAATACGCAAAACCTCCAAAGTTTTGGCGTCTTTAGTCGCTTGGATTTCTTTTTGGGCTTGATTGTGAAGTTGGTTTAAGTTCATGTATTCGGTCGGTCATTCTGAACGCTGGTGAAGAATCTTTTTAAGATTCTTCGGCTTCGCCGAGTCAGACTCAGCTTCACCTCAGAATGACAGAGAAACGATTACCTAAATAGTAACAAAAAACCCCATTCCCGCCAATGGCGAGGATGGGGTTGGAGTCTGCCGCTACTCGTTCTGCTTCGCGCTTGCGTCTTCGTGCGGCGGTAAGGGTTGAAGCGGCTCAATGTCGCCCAGATCAATCTTGGGACCATCGGATACCGCGCCTGCTCCCAGACGGCTATTCAACGCCTCCAAGACGGCGCAGTTGAACCGCTCGGGGTCATCCACCTGAAATTTGAAGCGGATAACGCCTGTGCCGGTGCCGTCGGGATTGATAGCCACGCTGGTCGCCTGCTGGTTGTTGCTGTCAATGACTTTTCGCGATTCCCAGATTTGCACCGACATGGCAATAAACAACACTAGCAGCAGCATTGCGGTACCAACAAAACAGGTGAGCATCCCAGTACTTGTCGCTCCACCATTACCACTCTTCGTCTTCTCTAGCATCTTCTTTCTCCCTTGCAAAATTTTCAACGACTTGAGACAAACTCCTGCCCCATGTTCTGTTTGACATTATAACAAATAATAGTGTTTTTGTCAATATCGACGTATATTATAAACACCGCCGCAGTTGGTAATTCATTTAAAAGACTAAAAGCGAAACGCAGTTACTTATAAAACTAACGAGTAGAGAATAATTTTATTTTAGAAAACCAAACTGTTTAAGCACCACATACTTAAATATCAGCGATCGCTGATATTTAAGTATGTGGTCGAGTTTTTCGTTTTCTTGATAAAATTATTCGGAGCGAAGTTAGTTTTATTAGTAATCGAAGTGGTCGTTAAATGAATTACCAACTGCGGCGGTGTCATCAAGTCCTCAACTCCAAAAACACCTGTAGGGAGCGATTAATGGGACGGGGGCAAGTTGAAGGACTGGAACCGCCTTCGCCAAGGCTTCGGCGGTCAAAGCCGGCGCAACCGACAGAGTGAAATTCCAAAAACTCATCGCCAAAAACCTGTTTGGTAACAAAATCGGCATTTTCCAGCTCCGGTTCGGGATAGGTGGAATCTTTAAGTAAATTATAAAATTGCCACTCCATTCCCGCCTCGGCGGCAAAAATCGCCTGTGTGGAATACATTACATTGGTCGCCTGCCGAATCTGATTGAGCATCAGTAAGCCCGCCAGAGTGGTGGTACCTAAAATTGTGCCGGAGATTATTAGCACCGTCAGTAACATCACCTGCCCTTGTTCACGAAAACACGAAAACACGAAAACACGAAAACAATTATTCATGTGTTTTGAGGCCGAAGGCCGGGTGCTTTTGTGTTTTTGTGTTTTCATGATTAAGTGTCAAGTTGACGGGAACTAACTGTTGTTTGTAAACGAGTAACAATATCTTGAGCGCGCTCATCATTAGCGCTCACTCCCAGACGAATAGTCACGCGCGTTGACTGGCCATCGCCCAACTCCTCGCCCATCAAATCAAAATATAAATAAACGACTTCAACATTGTCACTAGTAAGCGCGATGCCGTTTCTTTCTATCAAGCCATTAGCGTCGTCAAAGCGGTAAATTACCGCGCCAGAGCGCTGACTGGTAAAACTCAACTGCGTGCCATCGCTATTGGTGGAAAACATTGAACCGATGCGAATCTCCCGCGACATCTGCTCTAAAGTTAAACTGGCGTTATCGTTGGCGGCCATCAGCGCCATCGTCGCCCGCTGGCTACGCAATGATTGGATAAACAGACCTGAAGCAATGCCAATCACCACCACAAAAAGAGTGGTAGCAACCAGTAATTCGATCATAGTGAAGCCACGGGTGTTTTTGTGTTTTTGTGTTTTTGTGATCATTAACGCCAGTTAAAGAAGTGGTCTTCTAAATCGACCTTAAAGTCGGCTTCGCCACGGCTAAGCCACTTAACAACAGAATTAACCTTGATTTCCTCACCGCTACCTAATAACTCAATCTTAATCGTTCTTTTGAAACGAGTGTCGGCGCCATCGCGATAACCATAACGGCCATTAGGCGAGTCAAGCTTGATGTAGCGGTTAAGATTACTTTCCAAGCTCAAGCTATCAAAATCAACCTCAAATGAGCCGTTGCTAAAACCGGCGTTCCAAGGGCGGCTGTTGACGATATTATTGTCAATAATATTCTTCGCCACCTCAATACCCTCGGCCGCCAAGTAAGTGCCCACATATCTATCCCCCACCACCCGATTCAAGCTTAGTGATTGGGAAAGTAAAGAAAAGATGCCCAAAAGACCGACAACAACTATCGTCATCGCCACCACCGATTCCACAAGAATGTAACCATTTTTAGGGTTTAGGGTATAGGGTTTAGGGTATAGGGTTTTCATGATTAATTAGTGTTAATTTGTCCGGCATGATTGATAATTATTTCGGCTTCGATTGTTCTTTCTAAATCAGCCAACTTAATAGTTTTTGCCGCTAAAGCTAAACTGCCATCAAAGAAAATGTCTGGGGTGGGCGGCTGAAATAAAATATCATTCATTTCTAGCTCAGAAAACTCCAGCGCCACCGGCAAGGTAAAGCTGTCATTGGTTAAAATGCCATCAACGTCGGGTGTATAGCGGTGGTCGCTTAGAGCGCAATCGCCGGCTAAATCACGATAGATAAAATATTGCCGCCCCTCCAGATAAACGCCGTAACCGCAAACTATTTCCGTACCGGCGTCTTCTACCAGCGCTCCAAAAGAAAGATTTTTCGCTTTTAGAATAATGCTAACGATTTGCGCTTTTTCCTTAATTAAAATCAACTGCTTCTCACCAGTGCGATTATACAAAACCAGCAAAGATGTCATAATCGCCAACAAACTAATCACCACCAAAGATTCTATTAAAGTAAACCCACGATTCATATGGTGATTATAACATAAGTGAGAAGTACCAGCTGGCTAGATCGTGGCCGAAAAAGATGGTGATGAAGACGCCGATGACGAGGAAGGGGCCGAAAGGAACAGTGGATTTGAGGGTCTTGCTTTTGAAAATTAAGAGATAGATGCCCCAGAGCGAGCCGACGACGAAGGAACTAGCGATGGTAAGAATAATGTCCGGCCAGCCAAGAAGAAGGCCGAGAGCGCCGGCTAGTTTGAGGTCGCCGACCCCCATCGCCCGGCCACGGCTAGCGACAATAATAAAGCCGAAAAACAGCAGACCAACCGCCGCCGCCATCAGGTGGTTAAGCCAAATACTGGAGGGACCGCCAAAGATTTCGGCGTAGTTCTCTAAAAATGAAAGATTATGAGATCTTTCGACTCCACTCGCTACGCTCGTTCCGCTCAAGATGACGGCGCCGACAATTCCCAAACTCAATAAAAATAAATTAATTTGGTCGGGGATGATTTTGAGATGCCAATCAATAAGCGTTAATAAAAGCATCGCCAGAGCGGCTAATGTCCAAACAGCGATAAGAACATAATAAGGCCAGATTATCTCACCAACCAGCGCGCGGTGGAAAATGTCGTAATAGTTGTAAAAATAAACCGGTAATAATAATACCAAGCCGCCTAATAACTCGCCCAAAGGATACTGCCAAGAAAGACGTTGATCACAATGGTGACATCTGCCAAATTGGATAACAAAACTAAGAAGCGGTATTAATTCATACCACGCCAATGCTTTATCACAATAAGGACAATGAGAACGTTTTTTTTTAAAGCTAAAAAGACGGCCGGCGCCACGATAACGCAAAGCCACCACATTAAGAAAACTGCCGATGCTTAAACCGAAGAGAAAGAGAATTATACTAAAACTTAACGCAGTAAACTGGGTCATCACAATTAACACCGTAATTACTGCCTCCACCGCCGTCAACATCGTCCCTCAAGACGGGGTGGTCTACATCTTCCAATTTAGCCCCTAAAGCATAACTCTGATTACTGGCGCTGGTGCCATACTGATAGTCCTCGCCACTACTGGGATCGTTGGGAATAGCGCTGACACCGATACTGGCGCCCACTAGCTCGTTTTTCAAATCACTCCAACTGCCAACATTGGGATACTGGCCACTTTTGGCGTAATAAAGCTCCAGAATATTCTGCGTGGAACGAAGGTCGGCTATCCGGCGAGCATCGCGTCCGCGCGCCCGGAAGGTGCCTAAGCCAACTAGCACTACCGATGCCAAGAGGCCAATGATAAATATTACGACTAATAACTCAATTAAGGTGAATCCCTTTTTGTTGTTCATCTTTTTATTATACACAAGATCCTTCGACTACGCTACGCTCTGCTCAGGATGACGGCGAAGCCGTCAAAATACCTGAACTAAATTGTAAATCGGCAGAAGAATTGAGGCAAATAACAGACCGACAAAGGCGCCGATTATTAATATCAATATCGGTTGGATTAATTCAACCAGATTTTCCACCAAATTGTTTATTTCCCGGCTATAGAAATCATAAACCTTGGACAGCATCGGCTCTAAGCGGCCGGTTTTCTCGCCAATCGCCACCATCTGACTAACTAACGGCGGAAAGTACTCGTCGTTGCTCTCCAGCGCCTGGGATAATAATTCGCCGCGGCGCACCCGATTAGCGACATCTTTTAGCACATCCTGATAAATAAAACTGCCGATAGTATGCGAACCGACTTCAATCGCCTGCGCGATGGGAATACCGCCTTTAATCAAAACGCTGGTGGCCTCGGCAAAACGGGCCACATATGACTGGCGCAGTAATTTGCCAAATACCGGTAAGCTCATTACCAGCTGATCCCAAACCACTCTGCCCTCATCACTGCGGAAATAGTCAATTAACAACACAATTATAATAATGGCAACGATGATAATGATTAGCCACCAACTGGCCACAAAATTACCCATACCTAAAAATATCTGGCTAATAAGCGGTAATTCCACCTGCGCTTCGGTAAAAACCGGCTCCAACTGGGGGAAAACCACGCCAATAAGCACGGCGCTAGTAATAACAAAAAGAACGATGACAAAAGTGGGGTAAATCATCGCATTACGAATTTTAGAGACCAGCGCCTGCTCTTTTTCCAAATAATCAGCCAAAAAATTGGCGGCCGCCTCCACCTCGCCGGTTACTTCAGCTGATTTAATTAAATTAATATAAAATTCGGAAAAGATGTGCGCCTGCCTTTCCAGCGCTTGAGATAGCGACAACCCGGAATCAATATCGGAGGAGATATCAAAGACCGCCTCTTTGAGGATAGGATTTCTGGTCTGGCGATATAAGCTTTTGAGGGCATCGTTGAGCGGAATGGAAGCGTCAAGCATAGTGGCAAATTGCCGGGTAAAAATCATCAGTTCACTGCGCTTAACACGATTAAAAATACTCAATAATCGGTTATACCAAACCGCCGGCGCCTCGCCTTCTAAACTTAAAACATAAAGATCATGGCTATTAAGAGTCGCCAAAGCCGCTTCGCGGTTGACGGCCTCAATATTACCCACCTGCATCTCCCCCGTTTTTGTTCTGGCGCTATATTTGAATTTCATATGACGTTTATTGTGTCATTCTGAACAAGGTGAAGAATCTTTTTAAAGATCCTTCGGGCTACGTCGAGTCAGACTCGACTTCGCCCTCAGGATGACGATGTGTTATACTTTCTCTATTAATATTCTCAACTCCGATGGATTAAGCGAATAGCTTTCCGCCTGCTCCAATGCAATAACCCGTTTCTTCACCAGATTAGCCAGCGAACGATTAAGAGTAACCATCCCCTCTTGTAAGCTGGTTTCAATGACCAAGTCAATCTGATAGGCCTTGTTTTCTCTAATTAAATTACGAATGGCGGAGTTGACAATCATTACCTCGGTAGCCGGAACCCGGCCGCCATCAACCCGCGGAAGCAGACGTTCGGAGATAATAGCCACCAATGTACCTGCTAGTTGCGAGGTAATTTGCCCCTGCTGTTCGGCGGGAAAACTATCAATGATGCGGTCAACGGTTTGGGCGGCGGAATTGGTGTGTAGAGTAGAGAAAACAAGGTGGCCAGTCTCGGCGGCAGTCATCGCCGTCGCCATTGACTCGCGGTCGCGCATCTCGCCGATCATCAAGACATCGGGGTCTTGGCGCAGAACCGACTTGAGAGCGTGATGGAAATCAATAGTGTCTTGACGCACTTCTCTTTGAGAGATAATGGAGCGGTCTTGAGTAAAGAGATATTCTACCGGATCTTCAATGGTGATAATGTGTTCGGTGCGGTTTTTATTAATTTCATCAATGAGAGCCGCTAAAGTGGTTGATTTGCCGTGGCCAGCTGGACCAACTACCAAAACAAAGCCCTGCGACAGCTTAGTAAAATCATGAAGAATCGGCGGTAGATTAAGTTCTTCAACGGTCTTGATGTGGGAGGGAATTAAGCGCAAGGCGGCGGCCATAAAACCTTTTTGAAAAAAGACATTGACACGAAAACGCGCCTTGTCTTCAAAAGCGTAAGAGAGGTCAATCTCCTTCTCCTTAAGAAAACGCGTTTTTTGCTCAGTGGAAAGCATAGCAATAACCAACCCCTCGGCGATTTCCGGAGTAATAATTGGTTCCTTCTCTAGCGGAATTAATCGGCCATCTATTCTCAAAATCGGGCGGCGGCCAACGCTGATGTGTAAATCCGACGCATTTTGCCGCGCTGTTACCAGTAGCAGCTCGTTAAGTTTAGTTTTGTAATCCATATCGTCATTCGTCATCCTGCCGCCCATAAGGGCGAGCCTCGCCTTCGGCGGGAGCATATCGAAGGATCTCATCAACTTTATTACGACGATTATGAGATTTCTCGACAAGCTCGAAATGACTGCTTTGTGATTTAAGTGTACCACAAACAACTCTGTGGATAAAAAAATAAACGCGCCGAGTCTGACCCGGCGCGTTAGATTATGGCGCAGGAGGTGGAAACGCTGTGTTTATTTCGCCTAATATAGCTTGATATTGCGCTTCCATACCTGCAAGTGCCGCCCGAGCAGTTGATCTTCTGAACGGCTCATTGCCACCAAAACCACTATCGATAGCGAGCTGGAGATCCGCCAGCTCCGCCTCTTTAATCTTCATTCTCCTTAAAATACTTGATAATTTTTTATCTCTTATGCAATTGTTTTGGTTAGCCTTAGTTCCAGCCTGACGAGCCAACTCGGTCCACTCTCTAACTAATTTAGCCTTTTGAGCATTATTACTAGTTTCCATACCATCTATCTGGCTCTTTAATTTAGCTGCCGTACCTCTAATTTCTTGAGCCCTATTAGCTCTTACTACCAAGCCCTTAACCTGTGCCGGAGTTATATTTGGGTTGGCCCGCATCCGCACCGCCAACCAAATCACTAATTTTTTCATTCCCATCGTTCCAAAATGAAATCCACCCCCTAAACCTGCGCCAACAGCAAGACCAATAGTGCTGTCGGCAGCGATATTAAGAGACGCATTTAACCATGATTGTTTACCAAACTCAGCGTCGCTAACGTTATTAATAATAGATGATCCACCCGATAGCACGGCACCGGAAAGAGCCCCCGCTTTGACAGATGCCATTAATCCGGCTGAGGTCGGAGCAACGGCAGTGGCACTGCCGCCAACTATTCTAGCAGCTACCGCGCCACTCAGTGGCATCAGAATAGCAGTAGCAACAGTAAAGACTACACTTGCACCGGTCATGATCGCCTGATCCTCCATGGCTACATAATCGGTACAGATATCAACTGCGTTAACACTCGTAACCATATTGTTTGCAGTTTCTATAGCATCAACAACCATGAGCCAATTCGTCTGATTTATTGGCTTCTTTAGCTCCTTCTCCGCTAGATACATCTTGCCCGAAGGTCCATTAAATAAACCTCGAAGATTGTTAATTCTTTGATTGGCATTAGAAATTTCCTGCGCAGGGGTTGATGTAGTACCGTTATTTCGGCAGTAGCGTATCGCATTTGTTACACAATAAAGACAACTTCCAAGAAAACCTATACTCGACTGGTTCTGTACCATCAGCGCTTTCCAGTTTGTCTCTCTGCCTATAACCATCCCCACTCTTATTTTAGTAGTCTCAAAGCCACTATTAATTATATGAATAGCCGCCATATAGCTCGCAAACTCATCTTGCGCTTGGGTTATTGCTGCTGATGGTGGTGACGGTGGAGTTTGCGCCCTAGTAACAGCCGGGCGATCTTCCCATGTGGCTGTTGTACCCACTAGTACTACCAGTAGCGCTATAATTAAAGGAACCTCCCAGATTGGTCGTTTTTTTGTACTTATTTTTATGTTGAATTTCATTCTTATATTTTTTGCATTTTTGATACCTATAAAGGATATAGGGAGAAGGACCGGGTCCACCACGCAGATCCTGGGTCTCCACAATCTACTACACACACTCCCATTCCCAACATTTGAGCCTTGCTACAACCACCAGTAATACAACTTTCAAACCCTTCACAAACACCATCACCACACGCCGTGCCGGCCGGTATCGAACAATCTATTAGACAGGTATCCTCTTCACCTCGCTCACATAGCCTATTGCCACATCCATATCGCTCTGACATTTCGATCTTGCCTTCTGGTGTGCAGGTCGTCCCCCAATCTTCGCCAAAATCAGTTAACCCGTCCCCACAAACTTGAAGGTAACTATCTATGTATCCTATTGAGTGTATAGGAGGCGTAAAAGAGCTGGTCACACACCCACCAGGTTGGTTGCAAATATTCTCATAAAGACAACTCCCGCCGCTGCCACCGCCGCAATCTTCTGGGCAATTAAGTAGGGTTTCTCCATCTGCCGAGTCACAGAATCCATAACCAGACGTACCTCCGCCTCCACCAGCAAAACAGCTGGGGTCAACAAGAGGATCACAACTACCACAACCAGGTGTTGATGGTGGACAATCCAATGGACAACTCCCAAAACTCTCACCAACTACCGATTCGCAGAGCCCGTTGCCACAGGAAGGCGTGACGGGTGGCGGACAATCAGCTGGACAACTCCCCGAGTCTTCGCCGGGTGGTTCACAAATCGTATTGCCGCAAACAGGTGAAGCTACTGCAAAAGTGAGCGCAAAAAGACAGTCGATCATACAACTTGTCGAAGTCTCCCCCAATTCACAAGCCCCGTCACCGCAGACAGGTGAAGATATAATAAACAATGAACAATCAGCTGGACAACTCGCTGCATCCTCGGTTACTTCACAAGTCCCGTTACCACAACCAACTAGTGGGCAATCAGCTGGACAAATCCCCGAGTCTTCGCCGGGTGATTCACATGTCCCGTTACCGCAAACCGCTGCGGGGAGAGGACAATCGACTAGGCAAGTCGTCGAGCTCTCAGGCGACTCACAAGATCCATTACCACAGATAGGTGGAGGTGGAGGGCAATCGGCTATACAAGTTGTTGTGTTCTCAGGTGATTCGCATGTACCATCACCACAAACAGGCGATGATGGTGGGGTAAAGAATGGGGAAACTGATCTGCCAACACCCACTAGTGTTGTTCCCGCTACCCGGTCTGGGGTAATGTCTGCTGGTAGACTAAAAACTCCTCTTGAATCTCTTACGTCATCCTCTAGGGTAGAATAACCACCAGTTGTGGTAAAATCTCTAATAAAAGCCTCTAGGTCGAAATCTGGGTTGAAATTGAAAGTTGTCGCTCTTACTAACACACTAACTTTAGAAAAAGTCTGCCACGACAAAAACACTGCTGTTATTATTAGAACAACAACAATACCTTTAATAATAAAATAGTGCGCGTCTTCGTTCATACTCTAATAACTGATTTCCTTAAAAAACCTGCTTGTGTGTATAACTATTTTAATATTTAATCTCCCGCTATTTTATTTCTGGGCCGCCAAAAGTGGCGCTAATAACATTAATTCTACCACCAAAACAATATAATATTCCTACTCCATCTTTACCATTATTAATAAACTGCTTCGTGCTTATATCGTTGGTTCGGCAAGAATACTGAACGGTAGTAATCTTATTGCATCCCGATTGGCAATCGCCACCATACTCGGCGAAGGCCTCAACGCCATAACTGAACATACAATAGAGAAGATTGCTATCAACGCACTGAGATTTAACTATCGCGGTTACATCTACACCTCGACCGTTGTTACATTGGCAACAGCTACCATTGGGATGATTACCTTCTGCGACATTACAAATCCACTCAAACTCATCTTCATTAGAAAAATCACTGAACTCTTTAGAGCAATCATTATCGGGATTGTCATCATAACTATCGCATGACTTGACAACAACTTTATAGTTGTCGGGGGTACCAAGAGGTTGATCTCCTACACCCACCTCGATAGTCATCGATTCACGGATTACTTCTCTATTGTCAGATTTAGGAGATTCTCCTGTAAAATCGTCCCCCATAAGCATGTCGACGGAGGAGAAGGTTTGGAAAAAATCTCCATCAGCCGTTCTGATAGCTAGAATATTACCCTCATCAAAAGCCGGCTTAACTGGATATCTACTGATTATAGGTCTAATCTCCTGAACTTTATAATTCCCGTCCGCTTGCCGAACTAAATCAATAGATAAAGCCGAAAACTCTCCTGCTAGATTCTCGAGGCAAAGACTAGGTGGTCCTGGTCGCCAGAAGCAATTGGCAATATTGTTACACATTAGTCGTCTTGTCTCATCAGAAGCATTTATTTGATTAATCCTGTTGCAATCCCCTATACCAACATCCTCACCAGCGGCCTGCGGCTGAGTATTAGGAAAAACCACCCCTGTCGCCAATGCTATTACAGCAATAGCAATAACAATTCCTATCAAGACCCAGATTAAGTTGTTTTTTGTTACTTTGATCATAGTAATTTGAAAATAAATTCGAAAGGTTTAAATACAAATAACGATCTTGTAAGAAATGTTAGCAAAGGATTTCCAGAATAAGGGGCGAGTCGCTCTATAAGTCTTTCTACGCTAATATCGCCGTAGTCAGTAGTAAATGGATAAGGAAGACTCGTATCACCGTTCATTAGTCCGTTAGCCTTAGGTCGACGATTATCCATCACATAAGAACAACCTTCAAACATTCCCACATCACCAGTTCCTATTCGTGAACCCCACCAAGTATTGGCCTGCGCATTATTATTTGCACAGTTAGGAGCTCTCCACTGGTCGCCTTTAATAGGCTCTACATACTCGTCAGCTAATCCACCAAGGGCGTGGCCAAATTCATGAGTAGATACATACAATATTCTTGGTTCGTCAGATTCCATATAAATAGGTCCACCATTAGTCCATGCCGCGCTACGGCAAGTGTAATTACAGCCAACAGTATGGATTCGATTAGGCAATGTCGGGCAATACGAACTATATGCTCCACGCGAACCACCACCACATTTATCCCAACAACCTCCACCAGCGCCAGGTGTTGCTGGCGGCATAGTGTCGGCTACCCAAAATTGAAGTTTCTGGTTTTCGGCAATAAAAGGATCAACACTTAATAATGCATTCATCCACTGAGTAGCTTTGGGAACTAAATCAGCAGGAGAGCTGTAGTTAAAGGCGACGTAAACTATATTTATCACATCAGCTGTTTCGTTTTGATTTGCTCGAAGAGGAATACAGCCAGTCGCCGACTCCCACTGACAGGAGGCGCTACAACCGTCGTTATTGTTGGTATTTCCATCATCACACTGCTCGCCAGCCACAGTATTTACATGATTATCACCACAAGCCACGAGGGTACAATCTCTATCACAGGTCGCTGTATCAGCAGTACCTTCATCGCACTCCTCTTCGGGTTGATTGACTTCACCATCGCCGCATACTTTTTTACCCGTTTCATCTTTACAATTCTTATCACAACCATCACCATCGGTGCGATTACCATCATCGCACTGCTCGGGTGGGTCTATTACATGGTCGCCACATTCAGGCTCTGGAAGTTCACACATACAGGTATCGGGGTCGCAGGTACTCTTATCAGCCCATTTGCAAAATATATTCCAACACCTTGGTTCAATTTTTCTGATCGAACAATAATCTTCCATTCCCTCGTCATCAAATGCAGGGACACATTCCGTGCCATCTACTTTACAATAGAATGAGGTACAATCATCTATGGGTTCCATGTGGCAAAAATCTTGCCACTCTAACGGCGAAGATACACAAATTCCCCCGCAATCCCCATCACCATCACAATTTTCATCGGGAGTATTAATAATCCCATCGCCAATGACGCACATACCGCCTTCAATCTGACAAGTAGCGCTACAGCCATCGCCATCTATATTATTGTTATCATCGCACTCCTCAGGAGGAGTTACTATGCCATCGCCACACTCGGCTGGTGGTATTTCACACATACAAGAATCGGGGTTGCAGATGCCACCGCCTCCTTCTTCAACCCACTTACATCCTCCATCATCTGGTCCCGCGTCACCTGCATGATAAGCATCACGACATCTCATCTCTGATAAACTACCCGCCAAATCACAAGCGGATTGTCTTTCTTCGGGGTCGTCTAACACTGGCCCAGGCACACATAAACCGCCTTCTAATTGACACTCTGGTCCAATCGCCGCACAACCACCACCGAGAAGCCCACTAAGCCATTGACACCAATCCTGCCAATTCTTCTCAGGATTTGCTACACAACCACCAACAGAAGCACAATCCCCATCACCATCACAATTTTCATCGGGAGTATTAATAATCCCATCGCCAATTACGCACATGCCGCCAGTTTCTATCTTGCAATTATAACTACAACCGTCGCCGCTATTATGATTGCCGTCGTCGCACTCCTCGCCTGGGTCCACGGTACCATTACCACATTCGGTTACTGGCGGTTCACACATACAAGAATCGGGGTTGCAGGTCGCTCCTGCTCCAGCTAATTTACAAAAAATAGTTCCTGTACAGCTCGGTATACCTTGACAGAAATTATCCATTCCATCCTCGTCAAATGTGGGAATACAACTAGCGCCATCTACCTCACAGTGCACTCCTGAGCAGGTTCCTGAGGGTTTATCACCACAATACTCTATCCATCCCTCTTTATCACCCACACAAACACTCTCACAACTTCCACTACCTTCACACTGCTCGCCAATATCAGAGTCTACGGTTCCATCGCCACAGAAGCGGCACTCTTCATATGTACAATCCGCGGCACAACCATCTCCATCTATATTATTGTTATCATCGCACTCCTCAGGAGGAGTTACTATGCCATCGCCACACATACCGCCAGTTTCTATCTTGCAATTATAACTACAACCGTCGCCGCTTACATTATTGCCGTCGTCGCACTCTTCCTTTGGATCATTAACTTCACCATCACCGCAACCCTCGCAGTTTGGAGAACCACAATCCGCGTCAGGGTCGGGTTTACAATAGGGATCAGCTTCACACGCTGAATCTGATAATGCTTTACAATGATCACCTGCGCCGGCGCTGGGCTTACACTCACCACTAGAGTAGGCGCACGACCGCACACAATCACCACCAGGAATAGTGCCTGAAATACACTTAGAATTTTCACAATCTTCTATACTAAGACCATCACAGGCAAGACCACCGCAATCAGGATTAGGTACACAGCAAATATCTCCGCCTTCGATTTGACAAGTAGAACTACAGCCGTCGCCGTTGGTAGTATTGCCGTCGTCGCATTGTTCATAAGGCGGTTCTAAAATATCATTGCCGCAGACTGGGCAAATCCATTGACAAAGATAATCGAAACTACCTGGTAAATGAGCTTCTGAACATTGATCAGGTTCTATAAACCCAAAACAAAATTCTTCGTATCCCGCTTCTTTCCCCATGCAACAAGGAGCATCGGGAGCGCATATACCATATAAACCTTCCGATCGCTCAGATTCGATATCGGGAAAAGGCCTCTGTCTAAAATCACAAAGCCCAGGAGCCCAACCCACGCCATCAACATACATACCGCAATCCTCATTCCTATCACATTCACCAAGAACACATTCCCCAGTTGATACTACGCACTCCACCATTAATAACGAACTACCGCCAAAACCTAGATAACAAGAACTAGAAGGATCCCCCATCCCCATATCAACGCAGTCGCTATCATTTGCACAATCGCCACAACCTCCTCCCCCTTCATTAGTACAAGCGCTACTGCATCCATCGCCATCAGTAGTATTACCATCGTCGCACTGCTCTGGCGGCTCAACGCTGTTGTTGCCACAGATTCCATTACCACACGAACTTATTGGATCTTCTGCGCTTACTGGTGTATCTCCCATACAAGAAAAATTATGGAGATAGCAATCGCTACCACTGCAACTAGAAACCGAAATACACAAAGTTATACTTCCAGCGCAACAAAATGGAGTGGCATGCGATGCCCAACCAAGCGCATTAGTAAAAACACCACCAGAGCCATCTTCGGTGCAATATTGCGTGTCCGCTAATGCTCGCCAATTATTACTAAAAGCAAATAACAATATTAATCCAACAACCACCACAACAAAAACCACCCAAAAAAGCATTTGATTAGATAATTTTGTTTTTAGTGAGTTGGATTTGTTAAACATCTTTTTTATTAATTACCCCTAATTCCATCTCCAGAAAATAGGAGATCCGGGTCCGCTTTTTTCACAATGCGCTCCTTTGGGTATGCAGGTTGGCCCCATTGTTGCCGTCATACAACACTCCTCTGTTGCAGCCATACACGGGGGACCGTCGCCGCAAGGAATAAAGCCGCCACAATCAAAACCCAGGACGCACTCACTGACTCCACTAGAAGCGAGGCAACAAGAATAACCACTTGGACAGGAGCCAGGCTCGCATCTCTCCACACCCCCACAAGGCACGCAACCATTTATACTCTCTACTAGAGGCGGCTCACACTTATCCATAAACAAACAAACACCTATCTGTGTTCCCCAACGGCAGGCGTCGTAGCTATTACACTTTTCACAATCTTTAATATCGCTACACACTGGATATTCACACTGACTGGGACGCTCGTTTTGACAAGTACTACTACAGCCATCGCCGTTAGTGAGATTACCATCATCACACTCCTCGGGTGGCGTCACTTCTCCATTGCCACACCTAATAACGCATCCTGGAGTTTGCCTGCGACAGTCGGCGCAGCCATCATTATTATTAGTATTGCCATCGTCACATTCTTCACCGGCGTCTAAATTACCATCTCCGCAATAACCGCCACCTGTAATTTGGCAGTTATCACAGCCGTCGCCTATAATTCTGTTGCCATCATCGCACTGTTCGCCCAAGCCAGTATCAACGTTTCCATCACCACAATATCCACCAGCCAAAATTCTTGTCTGACGACCAGTAATTCCAAAAACGTCTATAGTAAACAACAAAACTAATCCAATGACTATTATAATGAATATTAGCCAAAACAACGGCTGGTTGGTTAATTTCATTTTTTGCAGATTTAATTTACTCATTAATATAATTATTAAGATATGATTTCATGGTCTTATTAATAATACTGTCCCATATCTGCCCTGGCGTGCCTAATGGCAAGTCGCAGTTACAGGTGTCGGGGTAACAAGTTCCTGCCCCACTACCTGCGCAATATGGATTTTTTGGCCCCCCTACCACTGGATTGTAGCCGCTACACTCTGATGGTTCTAATCCTGTACAGTAATCTATTAGACCGGAACTGGGTTCACAGTAGCCACCATCAAGAGTACATACTTTAGGACAACTACTGCCAGATGTTCCCGGTACACACTCTGTATGCGCACAACTATCGGCATCTAATCCTTCGCACATGAAACCAAAGCAGTCCTCATGAGGAACACACTCTCCACAATCCGCATCGGTATCACAATTTTCATCGGGAGGATTGATGACGCCATCGCCGATTACGCACATGGGACCGGTCTCTATCTTGCAATTATAACTACAGCCATCACCGTTGGTATTATTGCCATCATCGCATTGCTCCAAACTCAAGTTTACTATTCCATCACCGCAATATAAACATTCATCGGGTGGTATTTCATCGCACGTGCAATCGCTCTTGCATTTTGAAGAACCAAAGATTGCGCAATCCGCATCAATTTCACAAAATTCCGGCGGCTCTAAAATGCCATCGCCACAAAAACCGCCTTCGATTTGACAATAATAACTACAACCATCGCCACCGCGAGGTTTGCACAATCCATCACCAATACCAAGACATTCTCTATCATCCTCTTCTGTACAAGGTGTTCCATTCTCACAATACTGACCATCATCACATTCCTCACCTTCATCTATAATACTATCACCACAAAAACCGGGGTGAGGAGTACCCGTAGGCGTACAACTACAGAAAATACATCTCTCATAATCAGCGCAAGCCGTTTCATCTATTCCCGGTTCACATGTCTCTTGATATAAATCAAACACACAATTAAAACAGGTAGGGAATGGAAGATCACTGCAATCGGTTCCCGCGAGAGGAGTAAATCCACTTACTACTGGGTTATAAGGACAACAGAGCGGGTAATTGGCATTCTGACATTCTTCGCTGGTAGACCAAACTTCATCTTCATCCTCACAAATACTGCTACAACCATCACCGTCAACAATATTGCCATCATCACATCCCTCACCCAAATTCAACGCCCTATCACCACAACTACCACAACCTCCTCCCCCTTCATTAGTACAAGTACTACTACAGCCATCGCCACTCACAGTATTGCCATCGTCGCACTGCTCCGGTGGTTCTGGAGTGCTATTACCACAAATTCCATTACCACACGAACTTATTGGATCTTCTGCGCTTACTGGTGTGTCTCCCATACAAGAAAAATTATGGAGATAACAACCGCTACCACTGCAACTAGGAACCGAAATACACGAACTTATACTTCCAGCGCAACAAAATGGAGTGGCATGCGATGCCCAACCAAGCGCATTAGTAAAAACACCACCAGAGCCATCTTCGGTGCAATATTGCGTGTCCGCCAGCGCTCGCCAATTATTACTAAAAGCAAATAACAATATTAATCCAACAACCACCACAACAAAAACCACCCAAAATAGAGCTTGATTGGATAATTTCGTTTTTAGTGGAATTGATTTCATATGTTTATTTATTAATCGGAAATTGGACAGATGCAGTCGCTGATAGTAGTGCAGTATGAGTCCATTCCATGAAACGGATCGCAAATACAACACTTCTCCCCACTCCCACAAGTAACACCGCCACAATCTCCACCGCCACCCTCTATTACGCAGGTGCTACCGCAGCCATCGCCGTCAATATTATTGCCATCGTCGCATTGTTCTGGTGGTTCTGTAATACCATTACCACATTCGGTTACTGGCGGTTCACACATACAAGAATCGGGGTTGCAGGTCGCTCCTGCTCCAGCTAATTTACAAAAAATAGTTCCAGTACAGCTCGGTATACCTTGACAGAAATTATCCATTCCATCCTCGTCAAATGTGGGAATACAACTAGCGCCATCTACCTCACAGTGCGCTCCTGAGCAGGCTCCTAGAGGCTTATCACCACAATACTCTATCCATCCCTCTTTATCACCCACACAAACACTCTCACAACTTCCACTACCTTCACACTGCTCGGGTGGCGTCACTTCTCCATTGCCACAAAGCCCTGACGGCTCACAATTTCCTTTTTGTATCATACAATTCATACAACCATCAGTGTCGTCAGTGTTGCCGTCGTCGCACTGCTCTGGCGGTTCAACAATGCTGTTGCCACACTCTGGCTCAATCGGATCATAAACACATACACAATCATCGTTACATCTAATCGTGCATTCACAATCGGGCCTTGGACAATCAGCAATATCGTCTCCATCACACTCTTCATCTCCCTCTCTTTTGCTATTGCCACAAACTGGATCGGTGCCCTCAATCTCACACCTGTCACTACAGCCATCGCCACTAATAGTATTGCTGTCATCACACTCTTCACATTCTTCTAGTTCTAACCTGCCATTACCACAAGGGGGCTCTTCTCCGCACAGACCCTTGTAACATTCGGTGCATTTTACTACTGGCTTATGTATTGGCGTACTGCCAGCACAGTCATAAGAAAGGGAATAGCAGTTACTTCCTGTGCAAGCGGAGCAACTTTCAAATCCCGGAGCGGCACAACCACCATTAGTAAGTTCGTAGTGACCACCGCTCATTAATTCACCGCACCAAGCCCTACTTGGACTACGCCAACCACTAGCAGTAGTACAGATTGAACCCGAGGGCTCAATTCGCACACAAGCCGAAGTCATTGGGTCAGGACAAGTTGGTGGATCGAGACAGGAAGCAGCTTGAACCCTTGGTTGCGATGTGGAGCCAAAACTACCGCCAACCCAAATTAAAACAAAACCAACCATGATAATGGCAAACATCAACCAAAAAGCGTTTTGCTTTTTCATTGGTTTAATTGTAACACTTAAAAGAAAAATAAAACTGTGAATAACCGACAATGCAACGCATTGTCGTCCCGGAAGCCGCTTGCGGCTATCCGGGATCCATACCGTCTATCATTTAAACTGCTCTTCGTATAAATCCTTCCATTCTGGATTATCTTTTTCTATTAATTCTATTTTCCATTGTCGTCGCCACCTCTTTAACTGCTTCTCTCTGTTAATAGCACTCATTACATCATTTGTTTGCTCATAATAAACCAATCTGTTCACTTTGTATTTTTTAGTGAAGCCCTCTACTAAACCATGTTTGTGTTGATACACTCGCCGCATTAAATAATCAGTTACACCGACGTAAAGTGTGCCACGTCTTTTACTTGCTAAAATATAGACGTAGTAGATTTTCATAAATATAGATCCCGGATATTTCGCTGCGCGAAATTCCGGGATGACAGATGGGAAGGATTCCGGGATGACAGTGATGTAATGGATCCCGCATCAAGTGCGGGATGACACTATAGTGCGGGATGACACTATAGTGCGGGATGACACTATAGTGCGGGATGACACTATAGTGCGGGATGACACTATTACGTAGATGCGGCGGTTTCGCGGAGGACTTCTTCAATACTAACTAGACCCTCTAGCGCTTTGAGGATGCCGTCCTGGCGGAGGGTAACCATCTTCTGCCGCCTAGTTTCCTCCAGAATTTTATTTTCAGTGGGTTGGGTGTTGATGATATCGGCCAACTGCGGCGTCATCTGCAAAACTTCAAAGAGGCCAACCCGCCCCTTGCGTCCCTTGTTATTGCACGCCTTACAACCCAACGCCTTCCAAACCTGATAGGGACCCTTAACCATACCGCCAACCTCTTTTTCAATAATCCCTTGAATTGTTTCCGACGGCGACTCCTGTTGTTTACACTCTTGGCAAAGCTTGGAAACCAGCCGCTGGGAGACCATCAGATTCAAAACCGAAGGCAGAAGAAAAGCGTCAACGTCCATATCAATCAAGCGCGGAATAACGCCGACAGCGTTATTAGTATGCAGGGTAGAGAGCACAATGTGGCCGGTCAGCGCCGAGTGTACCGCTAAGTCGGCGGTTTCCCGATCGCGAACCTCGCCGACCATCATCACGTCAGGGTCCTGGCGCAAAATCTGGCGCAGACCAGAAGCAAAGGTATAGCCGATCTCCGGCCGTACCTGTGATTGGTTAACGCCTTCTATTGTATACTCCACCGGATCCTCCAAACTGACAACATTAACATCTTCTTTATTGAGCTTCTGCATCAAGGCATAGAGCGTGGTTGTTTTACCGGAACCAGTAGGGCCGGTAATTAAAATCATACCGAAAGGTTCTTCAATTCCTTTTTTAATAATCGCTTCGGATTGGCCGCTCACCCCCAATTCATCTAGTTGTTTTAAACCCACTTTGGGGTCAAGGACGCGAATCGCCACCTTTTCGCCCGATGGCGTGGGAAAGGAGGAAACACGAAAATCAATTTCACGACCAAAAATTTCGGTGCGAAAACGGCCGTCCTGGGGAACACGATTTTCATCAATTTTTAGGTTGGAAAGAATTTTAACGCGGGAGATAATCGCCGAGTGCAATTCAGCGGGCAAGGATTGCTCCTCGCGCAAAATACCATCAATCCGAAAGCGAAACCGAAGTCGAGTCCGCTGGGGTTCAATATGAATATCGGAGGCGCCAATACTGACCGCCTCTTTCAAGGTTGAGGCGACGATTTTAATAATCGGCGCCTCCTCGGAAACCTCGGACATCTGCTCTAATCCAATTTTTTTCGTCCCCTCGCCCCGTCCTGGTTTCACCTGTATGGAACGCACCGCCGCCTCAATCTGACTGCTTAATGGCGAATAACGGCGCATTACCAACTCCAAATCGCTGGGAGTTATCAGGTACACCCCCAAACTCATCTTTTTTTGCTTAGCAATATAACGAAGGGCGTCTTGGGCGCGCCGGTCATCGGGATGAACCAGGCCGACAACCAACATCTTATCCTCCTTGCCCAACGGCACTACTTTGTAATTAGTAACCGTCTCTTCGGGCAATAGCCCTAAAACTTCGTCGTTGATGTTATTAATATTAACTTTTTTAAAGGGAATGCCGAGTAGCTTGCTTTTGATTCTGGCAACTTCTATCTCCTCCACCAACCGCCGGTCATATAGCAAATCCTCCACGCTTTGGTGGGTAACCTCGGCCTCTGCTAGTAATTTGTCAGCCCGTTGAGCTGACAAAAGATCGGCCGACACTATTTTGTCTAAAAGCTCTTTGTTGGTCATTGTTCAATGCTGTCATCTCGACCGCAGTGGAGAGATCTCAATGCTTGATATAACAGAAGTTGATGAGATTTCTCGACAAGCTCGAAATGACAAAAATTAATAAGCTAGAAGTGGATTCTCGCGTCCCAAATCCCCTACTGTTGGCAGACCGCCAATCTGTCTCAGATTTTTCAATTGGGGATGGCTGATTACCACCGAAGGATCAAACTGCACCTCGGCAATCTCGCTGGTGGATTGTAAAACCGAGGGAGACACCACTTCAATACCGGGTGTTGGAGCAAAGAAAAGATAATATCCACCGCCGATGACAATGGCGAAAAGAATAATAAATACCAAAAACACAAACCAGTTAACTCCCCTATTTCGTTCTTTAATAACAATAGCCATTATTCTTGGTAATAAGTGTTTACCGTTATATTATACGCGAACATATCAGAACCGCCGGCGCCAATGTGTTCGATGCGGACGGTCTGCAAATCCATTAACCGAATGTTACTTTCTAAATTACGCAAAAAATCTTTGAAGGCGCCATAGGAACCAACAAGGCGAACCGACAATTCCAATGTGCCGACATTTTTTACTAAAGGCCCCTTGGCCAACGACTGAAGAGCCAACGGTTTGACATTAAAAATCTCTATCAACAAGCCGTTGATTGAAGCCAACACCCGCAATTGGTCAAACACCGAGGAAAGATTCTCCGCCAACGGCAAAGAAAGCGAAATCGTGTCCTGTAATTTGCCGGCGCCGCGATATTGTAAAATTAGCTCATTAACCCTGCCAATGGCATTTTTTTGCTCCTGTAAAAACTGGTTCTTTGATGACAACTCGCCGCGCAGGAGAATTATTTCATCATAGGCGGGACGGACAAAAAAAGTGTAGACAGCCACTGCCACTATTAAAAGCGCCAAGCTCAGTAATAAACTAATTGTTCTTTTAGCCGCTGTACGCATACCTCTGCGTCATCCCGAGCTTGTCGAGGGATCTTTTAAAGATTCTTCCTGCCCGCAATCGCTACGCTCAAGCGTTGCAGGCGGGCGCGAAGCTCAGAATGACAATTTAATTACATATTATTTAAACAATTCCTCTTTTAATGTTAAAAATAGCCGGAACTTGACTTGTCCCTTGTCCGACTGCGACTCATTAACAACCAGCCGCTCCACCTCCGGGGCGCGGGTGAACGCTTCCAATTGTTGGGAGAAAATTTCATAAGATTGGGCAATGCCCTCCAAACTTAATTTACGCTCCTTGAACCGAAAGTCCAAAAAAGTGAAATAAACCAATTTATTGGTACTCCTTTCCAAAAAAGGAAAAATAGTGGAGGTGATAATATGATCATCCAAAAGCCCTTGCAGATTGGCTAGTTGGGAATAAAAGGCGATGAATTGTTCCTGTTCATCTTGAGAAATAGATTCTGTCAAGTTAGTGATGACGGTATCAGTGGCCGCTATCTGGCGGTCAAGATAAACTTTGTAACCCACCTCCAAGCCAAAATAAAGCACCACCGCTGTGGCTAGTAAGAGTAGGGAGAAAAGAAAAAGTCGCCACGGCCAACCAACCGCCGACCTCTCCGGACTAATTCGTTCACGAATATTTGATTTGATTTGAGACATATACTACTCCGTCATCCTGAACGCTAGTGAAGGATCTTTAAAAGATTCTTCGTCTTCGCCGAGTCAAACTCGGCTTCGCCTCAGAATGACCCGACATTAAAATTGTTTAGTGGCGAGACCGAGAGCGACGGAAAGCAGTGGGCCAAGATCGCCGGCAACCGGCTCTAGCTTAGATGGGTAAGAGAAATTATTAAGCGGATTGGCAATACTCACCGGCAAATTAATTCTTTTTTTCAAATACCGCTCTATCCCCAAAAGCCCTGCTCCTCCGCCGGCTAAAATTACGCTCTCTATTTTTTCCCGATAACTATTTTCATAATTGGAGCGGACACGCTCCACCTCATTAATTATAACATCTAGTATAGGTAAGAGGAGTGTGGATAACTCTTGCTCCGGAGCATAGCTTAATCCAGCCAATCCCTTTTGCCTTTTTAAGTCCTCGGCGCGACGCATATTAACCCCCAAACCAGATGCCAAACTTTGGGTTAAAGAACTGCCGGCAAAATCCGATTGGCTGACAAATTTTAACGCCCCTTCTTGAGCGACAGAAAAAGTTGTTGAACGGGAACCGATGTCAACAATTAATACTGGTTTTTTTTCTTCTCCAGCAAGCGCACGCGCTAAACTAAAACCCTCCATTTCCAACGCCGTTAAAGATACTCCCGCCAACTTAAAAATGTGTTTGTATTTTTCTATCTCCTCGTTGGGAATGGATACTAAAAATATCTGCTGAATCTTGTTGCCCGCTCTATCGGTTTTTTCGCCAACTTTTATCCAATCAATCGTTACCGAACTAATCGGTAAAGGAATATACTGCCGCGCCTTAAAACCTAGCGTCTCGGAGATGTCCCGCTCCGGCATCTGGGGAATCTCAATCATCGTGGTGAAGGCGGAAAACGCCGGTAAAGATACGATGGCGTTGCGAGAACGAAAGCCGGCTTTTTTGATAATCAATTTCAAATATTCAGCGATCTCTTTGTCGTAAAGCTTGAGGGTGCTGGTCTGCAGAGCGGTGTTAATCCGCTCCAGATGGCCGTAGGTCTCAAAAAGAGCGTAATTGTCAAGGTGTGGTTGTCCCCCGCCGCCGCTCACTTCGGCAACCTTAATAGAAGTAGTGCCGATATCAATGCCGAGATAGGCGTTACTAAATCCCGTATCTTCCTTTATTCTACGAAAGAGATTAAGCATATAATTAAATTATATCATAGTTTTTTTATTGTTATATTGCTGTATTGTTATACTGTTTTTTCTCCCTCTCTAAGGGAGAACTAGAGAGGATGAGCAATCTAGCAATAAAGCAATTTAGCAATAAAATATTGTCTATCTCCTCCAAATAAACTAATCTTAGATTGATGTTGTCATCCATTAAAAATTTCTTCCTGGATACAATCCTTCCTCCTCTTTGCATTGTTTGCGAAAAGCATTTGGTTGGCGATGAAAGCGCGCGGAAAGTTTGTGATAGGTGCTGGAATTCGGTACCAACTAATGATTACCTACTCTGTCCCACCTGCTTTAACCGGATGCCGACGATAAGAATATGTCATCCGGAAACGCCCTATCTTCTGGCCGCCGCCACCGACTATGGCCATCCGGTAATGAGAAAAGTAATCCATCAATTTAAATACACCGGCTGGCAAAGCTTAGCCGACCCACTCGGCCAATTGTTAATCGCCTTTTTAAAAAAACAAAACGATATCCGATATCGTTCCGATATCGGATATCGTTTTGAAGATTGGTTGGTGGTGCCGGTGCCATTGGCGCGTAGCCGTGAGCGAGAGCGTGGCTTTAACCAGGCAGAATTGTTAGCGGAGCGAGTTAATCGGGAGATTGGCGCGAGGTGGCTAAAAGATAATCTGGTTAGGGAAAAAGACACTCTGCCGCAGGCAGAGCTGAAAGATTGGCGAGGACGGGAAGAAAATATCCGCGACGCTTTTGGCGTTGTTGATTCCATGAAATTTGCCGACCGAAATATTTTATTGGTAGACGACGTCTTCACCTCCGGTTCTACCATTAACGAGGCGGCGCGCGTTTTAAAATTGAACGGAGCAAAAAAAATAATCGCCTTGGTGGTTGCGAAAGCGCGCTAGAAGCTAGAAGCTGGGAACTGGAGGCTGGAAAAATAAACAGCCCACTTTCAAAGTGGGCTGTTTATTTTCTGCGGAGGATAGTAGACGACGTTAGAATTTGTTTTATTGATTATCACTTGCAAACTTCCCTATGGCTTTTGAACCCCTGTAGGTTACAATACAAAGTATGAAAAATATTGAGCAGATTATAAAAGAATATGGAATTACTAAAGATAAGAGAGAATATATATTAGGTCAGCTATTTAAGCTTTCCGAAAAATATAAGCTTGTATTTTCTGACAAAGTTAAAGAACTTAGGGAAAGAGTTGAATTACTCAAAGACCCTCGGGAATCCCCAATGTTTATTGGAGAAGGAAGCACAACTGCTACATATAAATTAGGTGTAGGCGCTTTAAAATATGCGGTTGTCCTATATGGCTTACATACAATTACAGAAGAAAATTTTAATAATGAACTTATTATTTTTTATAAAAAAATTATAGCTAATATTATTGCTAATAATGTTAAAAATATTCCTAGTGTTTTAGCATATTCTATAAAAGATAAAGCTATAGTTATGGAACTTGCTTTAGGCGAGGTAGTTTCTAAAAGAATAAAGAGAAATATCTTTGATTATAGTAAGCGAGAACTTCTTGGTCTTATTAAGATTATTAGTAAACTAAATGAAGTAGGTCTTTGTATAGACCCCTATCCAGAAAATTTCTTTTTTGACCACAAAACAGGAAATTTCCGTATAATTGATTTATGTTTAATCAAAAAAGGAGAGCGGGGGTCTGCTAATGATATAAAATACATTCCCGAAATCTTAGCTAATAAAGATAAAGACCAAAAAAACATCAGGGATAAAATTAAGAATATCGTTGAAAAAACTATTTCAAAAAGCGTTACCGATGTACCCTTCTAGTGCATAGTTCAAACACAAACGCCCCAGCTAGCCGCAAGGTCCGCTGGGGGTTTTCTATTTATAAACTTTGTCTCTTAATTTAATTTTTAAAACAATAATTTCTTTTTTGTTTTGATTTACGTCAAAAACAACTCTATAGTCACCAATTCTAAAACGATAATCTCCTAATGTAGTATCTCTAATTGTACTAGAAAATCTTAGAGGGTTATCAGAATTAGCAAAGAATCGCATTTTTTTAGCGATTCTTTTTTGAAGATCTTTCGGTAAGGATATTAAATCTTCCTCGGCATTTTTGGTATATAAAAAAATCCAATTAGACACCCAATTTTTTAAACAATTTATCTTGACTGACAACCTGACCGTTTTTTGCTTGGTTACGAGCTTGTTCAATACTTTTTACCTTTTGAGTGTAATCAGCCATCAAGTCTAAATTTTGTTCCAGCTTAAAAAGACGCTTCTTCAGTTCATTTTTCTCGTTGACAACAGACTTATATTCTCTAATTAATGTTGTTGATGTCATGAATTATTTATAGCATTTATAGCTACAATTTTGCAAACATTCAAGCTCTTGGGAGCGGTTTTTCCCGCCTACTACCTTTTTTTAAAAATTAAGGTGGGCGGGACCCCGCCGAAGGCGGTGGCAAGACCGTTTTGAATAATACCAGAGCGGAGGGGGTGAGATTCGAACCCACGATGCCCTTTCGGACATAGCGGTTTTTCCCGCTTACTACTTTTTTAAAAATAAGGTAAGCGGGACCCCGCCAAAGGCGGTGGCAAGACCATGCAAATAATATCAGAGCGGAGGGTACAGGACTCGAACCTGTAAGGGCTTGCGCCCGCTGGTTTTCAAAACCAGTGCATTGCCATTCTGCCAACCCTCCGCTCTGATATTATTTATCACCCCTCCTCTATCAACTTTTTGAACGCTTCTCCGTGTTTGTAAGATTTTATGAGTAATTCTCTTCTGTAAGCAAGTTGTTTGGTAGAAAAGTTTTCCTGATAAACCAACCGCCAAGGTCGATATCCTTTTGTGGAACGTACTTTGCCATTATTGTGTTGGATCAATCTTTTGACAATATTTTCAGTATGGCCAACATAATATCTATTATGGTGCAAACTTTTCAGAATATAAACACTATACATGATAACGAATGCGGTTTTTTCCCGCTTACTACTTTTTTAAAAATAAGGTAAGTGGGACCCCGCCGTAGGCGGTGGCCCGCCTATTACCTTTTACAAAATCAAGGTAAGCGGGACCCCGCCGAAGGCGGTGGCAAGACCGCTGCATTAAACCGCTCTGCCAACCCTCCCGACTATGACCATATTATACCACAAATTTTTGAAAAATGTAGGGGTTGACGTAATAATTGGCACTGTGAGATTGTTAAATTAGAACGTTGAAAGGTCGCCTATGTTAAAACTTCGGCGAACCAAAGGAGGAGTGCAATGAGAACTTTAATGGCTATCGCTTTGTTGTTGGTTATGAATCTATCGGCCTACGCCGATCCTGTACATGAAAAGATTTTTCAGCAAACCGACAGTGTAATCTGCATCACCGCCGGCCAAGAATACGATGTCCAACAGCCGGATGGTTCTATGGGAAAAGAAATGCGCTGGGGCATGTTTTCCGGATTTATTTTTAAAGACAATGATGGCATTTGGGTTTTAACCGCCGGCCACATTGAGCATCAGGGCGAAGGTCCGCCAATTAAAAAGATACTCGCTTATTTTCGCCAGCTTGACAGGGAACCAGTAGAACTGAAGATGGTTGGCTACGACCATCGCTTGGATGTTGCTTTGCTTAAGTTTGCTAATCCAAAAGCGGCTCAAGGATTACCGATGTCTACTCTGGGTTCTTCGGCTAAACTCAAGATTGGCCAGGATATAATCAGTATTGGTTTTCCATCACCTTTGTATAAAGACACGTTGACGGTGGGACAGGTTAATAGTTTTTTAGCCGGACCTAATGATGTTTTTAGTGGCTCCGACCAGCCGCAACTCATTGTTCATGACGGATTGATTAATCGCGGCAACTCCGGCAGTCCCATATTAAACACCAACGGCGAGGTAGTCGGCATTAATGTAATGCTCTACCCGGGAGCTGTTTACGCCAACCCCTTTACTGGAGAGGTTTCCTTAATTAACATCTACAGTGTCGCCATTCCCATTGATGACGTGAAACGACTCTTACCCGTCCTCAAAAAGGCAAACGGCGGTGAGATACAGCATAGCTCAGTACAAATGTGTTTTGATTATAGTAGCCGCTTTCACGAAGTTGACCTGAAAGCCCGTAACATTAACAAAAAACCCAGGGTTGCCGGAGTAATGGTAACCAGGGTAATTAATGACACGTTAGCGGCTAAGGTTGGTTTCCAGCCCGGTGATATTATTCTTGCTTGTGATGGCAAACCGGTTACTTTGCCGGCTGATAATAGCGATTCTGTTTTGTTTGAACTTTACCGGACGTTTTATTTAGAAGCTGACCTTAAAAAGAAGTTTGACTTGAAAATCAACCGCGACGGCATTGAGATGACTTTACCGCTATTACTGTCCGATCCAAATCCCGAATTGCCGGCAGTGGCGCCAAAGCCATCGGATGATTCCAATAATCCAGAGGAGAGCAAATAGCAACTCCGCCCCCTATACTTGTAGGGGGTTTTATATTAGAGTGGGGGTAGTTGTTTGATAATTACATAGTCGTCATTCTGAATGGAATGCCCGCCTGCAACGCTGTAGCACTTGCGGGCAGGAAGAATCTTTTAAAGATCCTTCGACTATGCTCCCGCCGAAGGCGAGGCTCGCCCTTGTGGGCGGCAGGATGACTAAGTAAGGAGAATGTGAAATGAAAACGAAACGCCTACTATCTTCTCTGCTTTTAATTGTTATTTTCTCGCCAATTGCTTTTGCCGATGTTTACACCGATATTTTTGATCAAGCCGATTATGTGATTCAAATCAAGACTGTTAAGTCAATTCCAACTCCTCCGGGTAGGCCGCCACAGTTAGTTTTGGAATATGCTTCGGGAATGATTTTTGATGATGTAGACCACAAAGAAAAAAGAGTGCTTACTGTCTCCCATATAATTAATTCGGCTGATGATGTTAAAAATATTCAATCGCTGACCGCTCATTTTCGCTCTGTGGAAAGGAAGCCGGAAAATTTGGAGATAGTTGGTTACGATTTTGTACTTGATGTTGCCCTACTTAGATTCATTGACCAAAAAGCAGTTAAAAATATTGCTGTTGGGAAATTGGGATCGTCAACGTCATTAAAAATTGGCCAAGAAGTAGCTCATATTGGTCTACCGTCGCCCATACTGAAGTGGACTATAAGTACCGGCAGAATTAACCACCTTTGGTCTGGCTTCGGTGGCGCTCGTCTACAGCCGCAAGTAATCGTTTTTGATGCCATGATTAATCGAGGCAGTTCAGGTGGCCTATTGTTAGATGCTAATGGTATGACAATAGGTATCGTTACCGCAATGACCGGCGGACCTAATTATTTTTCTTTAGCAGTCCCCATTGACGATATAAAAAAACTTCTACCCGCTCTGAATAAAGGCGGCAAGGTGCAGCACATTTTACTGCCCGTTCAAGATATTCGAGATTTAAACAATTATCAGCAAGCGGCAATTACTTTTGAATATAATAATCACCTCTGTGAATTTGAATTGAATCGTCTCGGTATTCAGGCGCGGCCGCCAAAGGCGGGGGTAATGGTAACTAGGGTTAAACAGTACGCCGCCGCCGATCAAGCGGGGTTTATGCCGGGAGATGTTATCATCTCCTATAACGGCAAATCGGTTGATTTAGTTGACCTTTACCGGATGCTATATCTGGAAACCGACAATAGCAAAAAGTTTAAGTTTGAGATTGACTGATTTGGTAAGCCAAAAACATTAATTTTGAAACTAGTGACGCCAAAACCGCCACCGGTAGCGCCGCCATCAACGACGCCGCCGGTAGCGCCACCGCCACCACCCGATGACAATAAAAATCCGCCGAAGATTCGGCCTAAATAGAAAAAATCTCTGACCTTGTCAGAGATTTTTTAATTTCTATATTGTTAAATTGTTATATTGTTTTCTCTTTATTGTTAAAAAAGATGTCTCTCCAAATAAAAATATCAAAGTGCCGGCGAGGAAGAACCAGAGACGGATCGGCTGGTCTTGGTGGTAATAGGTAACATTCAGCAGTTGGCTGTTTTCTTCTATTACTTTTTGAAGCATAGCGCTTAGTTCACCTTGCTTTTCAAAGCGTTGGTATTCACCGCCGCCGCGGCGAGCAACGAGCTTGAGTGTTTCTTCGTCAAGTTGAGATGTGTAAATCTGTCCAGTATCATCATCACGCAGGTAGCCGACAAAATTACCACCCTGATCCCTGATGACCATCGGGGTCGGTTGATTGCCGCCAACACCAACGGCGTAGATAACGAATCGGCCCTCGGCTTTCAATAGTTCGTCTATTTCTTTTTGCAGAGCAAAATGGTCAGCGGACGCCCATTTCTCTTTACCGCCATCAGACAGCAGAACAACGATATTAACCGTATCCGGACGCAGGCCGAAATCGGCCACTAGTTGGTTAAGCGCTCCAAAAGCATTCACCAAATTAGTGCCCGGCAAAGATATGGTGTCTTCGTCCAGTTCGTTGAGGGCAATATAAAAGTTTTGGACATCAAACGACGGCGGATGGTAATAAGCATTGGCTTCATCGGCAAAAGGAATAAGCGCCACCTCATAGGCGCCGCCGAAGCGGTCGTAGGCAACCCTAATTTCCTCTTTGGCGGCCGCCATTCGACTGGGCCTAACATCCTCACCCATCACCATTGAGCGGGAGACATCAAAAAGAAAATAGATGCGCACGCCTTTATAGATGTTTTCGGGCACCATTTTCTGATAATGGGGATCGGCTAAAGCCACGACCACCATCGCCATACCCAGAACATAAAACAACGCCTTGGCAATACGATGGCGCCAAGGCGGTAATTTTCTTTGGTAGAGATAAGGTTTTTGCGACAGTTGCTTGTCAAACAGATAAAACTTTCGGCAAGAAAGAGCGAATACTAGTAAAAACACCGGTATTGCCCAAAGCAGATAGAGCCAAATCGGCTGATGGATGCTAAATAACTCCATGATTGCCTCCCCTGCTCTTGTTGGGCTGTTGAGGCAAAAGTTTTACCCGCTGACGTTGGCCATGGCTGGCGTTTTGCAACGCCTGTTGTTTTTTAATATTAAGCATCTCCAAATTCATTTCCGTATCAAGATCTTTTTCCTTAAAGCGCAATGCCGTTCCCCACGATTGGGCGGTTTGGTTGAAAATTTCCAGCGCCTCTTCACGCTGAGCCATCAGCAAAAGATAACGAAAATAGATGTTGCCCTTGGTATAATAGAGGTGAAAGTTGTAACCGTCATTTCCCACTATTTCCGGCAGAGCATCAATCTTCTCTTTAGCTTGGCGATAATAATCAAAGGCCCGATTAATATATTGGTCGGCGATTACATTGACGCCGTCTTTTTCTGCTGACTCGCCGGTGGCTTCTATGATAGAACGGGCGCGGAAAATGTTATCTTCCGCTTCTTGAAAATAGTACTCGGCGAAAGCCAAATCCAGTTGCGGCCTCAATTCCCTTTCGTCTTCTTTTTTCAACTGCTTGATACTCTGCTCTATTAGCTGTAAATTATCCAGTTGGTTTGCTTGCGACAATTGACTATAGAGTTGATTCACTAGTTTTTCATAACGGTCGACTTCATTTTCCACGCTGGCTTGCTGTTTCTCAACCTTATCCTGTTCTATTAGCCACCAACCACCGCCTAGCGAGGCGGCGACCGCGATTACTAGCAAAAATCGCAAAAAGTTTTTCATCATTCACCTCCTTTTGAAAGTCATCCTGAATGTAAGTGAAGGATCTTTTAAAGATTCTTCGCAAAGCTCAGAATGACGATCATGACTCTGTCAAAGAACGGCTCACCGTATTTCTAACCAATAACCACAAAAAAAGCAAGCAGAATCCGGGAATACCGAGGAAAAGGTGGAGCGATTTTTTCTCCTCCTTATCCTCAACGACGTATTCATGGGCCTGTTGTTGGGCAATATCAGCATAGATACCTTTCAGTTTTTCCGTGTCACGAACGCTCTTGATAAATTCCACCCGCCCGCCGGTTTTTCTAATCAACAAAGTAATATTGGTATGAGCGATGTTAGTACTAATGAGATAAACGCGAATTCCCAGCCGTTGGCAAAATTGCAACAACTTAGTGGTTGAGAGTTGATCGGCGCGCTCACCATAATCGTAGAATTCGCCATCGGTGAAAATAACAAAAGCAGTTCCATTAATTTCCTGGGCAATTAACCCAGCTTTCCGCTCTAACTCCTTAGTTAACACCAACGGGCCAGCTTGGCCTTTCATTCGCCGATCCAAACTATCCAGCTCGCCCTCAATAAAGCAGGCGCCTCCCGCCCTACCATTGCGCTTGACAATCATCGTAATCGCTACCCATAAAGCATCCTCAACCTCGGTACCGCCTCCTAATGGGCTTTGGTTCCAAGATACTAGATCAATCTTTTTAGCAAGATTGTCATAATCGCTGGTAGGATAAGAAACCACAAAAGCGTCATTGGAAAAAACCACCACGCCTACCAAGTCACGCTCATTACTTTCCCGAGGAGCTTGTTTCAACTCCTCCAAAAGCGCTTTATTACCCGCTATCAATGAAGCGATATTTTCACTAATCTTGTTTTGAACCCATTCATCTTTTTCCTCATCATAGTGACCGCCAGCATTGGTCATTGACCCCGAACTGTCATCAATAAGAATGTAGTTGTGAACCAGATACTTTTTAAACTTCTTTTGCGTGCCGATAGAGAAATCAGCGGCCGCCATAATAAGCAAAGTAATTGCTGGCGCAAATAAGAAATAAGGGAGGAGCTTTTTAAAGCTAATCCTCCCCTTATATTGCTTTACTGCTTTGACCAACGGGCCGATAGTCGAGCGGCGAATGAAATATTTTTGCCTCCGCAAGATTATTACCGCCGCCAACAACGTCAGTAGCAGTAACATCCAGGAGTGATTAATCGTCATCACTATCTCCTTTGCCTTTGGCTAATTGGGTAATACGTCTAAGTTGGAACGCCAGCGCGCTGGTAGTGTCTTTTTCCGGCTCATAGCCAGGAATACACTGTTGCTCAAACTCTTCTAGGCAATCAACAAGATATTTATTAAGATCTGTTTTCGGTTTTAATTTCATCTCTTGGAACGAAGTATTGTACGAGAGACCAAGAAATTCTACCATCACCTTGCGTAAACAGCGCTCTGCCAAAGCGTAACCGGCAAAACCATTTTTACGCACCAATCTGGCCGCTTGTCTCAACTCGCTTAATATCGCTCTCCGTCCCCGCCAAATATTAAGTTTGAATTTGAAAAACTTGACTAGGCGATAACAGAAAAGGGCGGATACTAGAAAAACAATTAACCAGCCAAACGAGAGCGCTACTACGCCAACTAACCACTTGTCACACTTCCACCAAGGGATTGCTCCCTCTGCTTCAGCGCTTTTTGGGCTATTGGCTACATCAGCTAGAGAATAAAATCGCATCGGCTGAATATCCTCAATTAACTGTGGCGAGTTCTGGATAACGCTATTAACCATTAAAAACTGCGGGATGACCTTCAAAGTTTTAACGCTTTCTATTGCCGCGCTCCTGATGAGATAAGGCACCTCAATTTCTGGAATTTGGTAAGTACCTGGCTGATAAACATAAAATGGCCAAGTAACGGTAATTTTTCTTTTTCCTCGTTCTTCTTGTTCCGTTACCTGCATTTCCTCAACATAAAAGAAAACCTGATCAATCATCTGACTACTACGCGTATTGTGGGGCATAAACTCTCCCCTACCTAGCTGTGGCAGTAAATCAACATTTAGCTTGTAACTGGGATCGAAAATATTGACCGTTAACACCAAATAACGCTTTTCACCTAATGTCGGCGAACCGTTGGGAAGAATCTCAAGAGTGGCCTTGATCGGCCGGTCAAGCGGCTGAAAAAGCACTTGAGCAAACTCCACCCACGGCTGTTCGCTAAGTAGATTGGCCAGCACCAACGGATTGGGTGGCCACTCTAAATCGGCAACGGTAAGATAATAAGTTCGCCCTTCTTCACCAGCGCTCAAAGCGGCTATCCGAAACTCGCCCACTGGCTGAGTTTTGGACTGTAACCGCTGACGAAGTAAATCAAGGGTAATCGGGCTTTTGGTTTTGATAAAGATTTCGTTAGTGGGATAGCAGTCCTGACCGCCGATAACCACAATCGGCAAGGCGGTGGTAACTTTTTCTTTGAGAATCTTCTCCTCAAACACAGAAATTTCGGTCAATTTACGAACAATGTAGCTCACGTGATCTTTGGAGTGATTATTGACGTCAAGCTCAACGACAACCCAATGGTTTTCGTGGCTAATGTTGCTAATCGGAGCAATCTGCTCGTGAAACCGTTCAAGATATTCACCTTGTTTCCCGCTTTTTTGCCACTGAGGTTCAAAAATCAACATCAGACGATTAGTTAGAGGGAGGCCATTAACCTTACCGACATCGGTGTAATAGTAAAAATCAGCCACTCGGTATCTTTTGGGGGTATTTTCGTCAACTAGGGTTTCTGATAAAATTGGTTCCAGATCGGGTTTTGGGGCCACCACCGGCGGTTCATCGCCAAACTCCATATCCTCTAGCGGCGGTGGCTGCGCCATCGCCATTGAGTAGAAGCCCAACGCGAACAACACCACGCCAATAAGTCGTTTTTTCATTCTTTCTCCCTTCTTATGAGAATTTCAAAGAAACTATCATTAGGGTATAAAATAATCGCAAAAAAAACAATCCCCACCAAGTCTGACTTAGTGGGGATTAGACAGCATACTGCTGTTTTTTGACGAAATACCTCGCCAATCGCCTAACAAAATTATCGGAGATATCAAGAAAGACACATTCGGAATTAGCTTGGCGAAGCTGAATGGCAATATCTTTCTGCCACTGGTCAAATTGTTTCGCCTCAGCTTTAGCTAACGCCCCAGAAGATAAATCCCACGTCAACGAGCGGTCATTTTCCGCATCGTGCGTATCAGCTAGAAATCCGTGAAGCGGATGAGATGCTTCCTGATGATCACAAAGGACTAAGGAAAGCACCACCACGCCGGGACTGGCGCTCAACTGCCTCATCAAACCCATCTCTTTTTCACCTAGAGAAAAAAAGAAATCGGAAATTATCACCACAAGAGAATGGTTAACGCCGGTGTATATTAACCTTTCCAGTGGCAGGAGTAAACTAGTTTCGGCCACCGGTATCTCACAGTCAAAAATCAATTTAGCCATTTCTTTGGCGACAGCTGCATTTTGAGCCGGCTGATTAATCCTAATAATATTATCGGTAAAAACCATTAGGCCAAGCAGATCGCCCACTTTATTTGCCGACATCTCCAAGCAAGCTAGTAAAACAACTGTCGCCTCGTTTTTGGCCATTTCGGCGCCAAAAGACATAGAGCGGCTGACATCAACCAATACCCAAATACTCAACTGCTTAGGTTCTTGAAAAACCTTGGCCTGAACCTCGCCAGTGCGGGCGGTGGCCGGCATATGGACGCGCCGGTCTCCCGCCTGCCACGGCTGTACAGCATCAAAGTCGCCTCCCCAGCCACGCCGTAAACTACGATGACTACCGATTCGAAAGTCGTTGATATACTTGGCAACCAGCGGCTCTATTCTACGGGTTTTCTTGTTTTCTTTTTTCATACCACCACCGGCACTTTATTCTTAACTTCCCTAATCAAGCCGCTTACCAAATCCTGCCGATCACGGTACATTAAATCACCATCCTCGCTAGTTAAGGCAAACAGAGCTCCCTCGGTCAACAAGCTAAGCCGGCTACGTAAGACAGCGGGTAAAACCGCCCGTATGTCATCAGGTATTACATAGTCACGGTAATTCAGCGCCGCCTGCGCTCTAGCCGCTCCCCGTAAAAAGATTGTTGTCCGGGGATTAAGCGGCGGCCGCTGAAGAAACAATGATCCCGAACCCAATTCCGCTCTTTCTTTAGCAAACAAACCTAGAGAGCGCGGATTATTAACCGAGCAATTAATTCTGGCAATATACCTCAACACCTCATCGGTTTCTCTAACTTGGTGAAAAATTAACATACGGATTCCGTTCATGATTTCGGGAGTGGTAACCGAGTCAAAACTCATCTCTTCCAGTTTTTCAGTTTTGCGGGCGATGGCCACGTGCTCATCTTCGGTAGCTTCGTCCATCAACACACAAAACAAAATTCGGTCGCTAAAGGCCTCGTGAAGCTGGAAAGTGCCGCCTTGTTCGCTGGGATTCATGTTCGCCAAAACTAAAAACGGTTCGGGTAATTTATAGGTCTGATTAGCATGAGTAACCGTGCCTTCAGCCATCGCCTCCAATGGGCCGGCGTTGGCTTTCGGTGGAACACGATTAACCTCGTCAAATAGAAGAATATTGGCAAAAATCGGCCCTTCGCGAAATTTTAGAGTTTCATCCACACCGGGACGAAGCGTCAGTAATTCAAAACCGGTGATATCGGTGGCTAATAGGTCGGGCGTTCCCTGTACCCGTTTATAGTCTCCCCCAATGAGAGAAGCTAGTTTCTTGCACAAAACCGTTTTTGCGCTACCGGTCGGCCCGATAAACAAAATATGGCCACAGCCGGAGAATGGTTTTTTTTCTTTAACATTAAAATCACGCTGTCCCACAGACAATAATGATAAAAGGGTATGGTGGACGGCTTCCTCCTGGCCAACAATAAAATCGTGTAAGGCGGTTTCAATGGGTTTGACAACGGTGGTAATCATCTCTTGCAAGTCATGCGAACACTGCTTTTTCATCTCGTTCTCCTTCTTTGCCCGCCTTAGCCCTTCACCTTGCCGTAGCTTTATGCAAAGGCAGGTTGGCGGCGGCGGGTCTGTCAAAGTACACCTCTATTAAAATACACTAATGAATATTTTGCAATCTCGATAGTAAAACAATTAAAACAACCGGATGGTAGTACTATACCCGGCTGTTTTTAATTACTAAGGAGAATTACTACTAGAGCCGCCACTGGAGCTAATGGGATATTCATTATTATGTAGCGCCGCCTGCGAGAAAACTCCACCGGGACTAAAGACTTAGATTAAAATTAGTACGAGGGATAAGACGGGTCTATACAAATTATTCCATACACATAACCACCGGTAACGCGCGCTAAACAGCCAAAAGCCCTAGGAATACAACTACCCGTAGCGGCAACCGGCGTTCCCGAAGTAACTAACCTCATCTCTACTTTCGATAACTCGGCTACACACTCCTCTGTAGAGCTACAATCACTATCACCAGAACATGTACCGCTGTCGCCGCTTCCATCGTCCGGCCAATATTCATAACCGCCATATGTCACATAATCAGGAAGATCATTCACTGGGGCTTGAGCGCCAGCAAGAAAATTGCCATAGACAACAAAATAAGCGCCGACAGCCAGTAAAATAATTATTCCACAGAAGATGATCCAAAAATATTTGTTATTTTTTTTCATAGTTTTTTATTTTTAGTATTCTTTATAATAAGTTCCCGACCGACTACCGTCTGGAGTGGTAACGGTAATCCAAGGCGGCGCTGATGGTTGAGCGACAGGCGCATTAACAGAAGTGGGACTTGGACACGCGGCAGTTTTGCACCCCACAAAAACTCCATTATCAAACTGAGGAACATTATTAACAAAAGCGTATATCTCTCCCGCTTCGTTAATACATGGGTACGCTACATTAGTACAAGCGATGTCAGGAAACGCCGCGCTAACATAGACATCCCAATACACCAGAAGCACCGCTCCGATAAACAGGAGAACTACTATTATAAAAACGACCCAAAACGAAAAGGTTGATTTGTTTTCCATATTTTAATTATAAAACTAAGGCGAGTGAAGTCAACTGTGGAAAACTTTATAAACCAATTTTTGCTTCGATACGATCCATTCTTCTTTGAATATCGTCAACCACGAGACGCAGGTTAGAAAAAGATTCGACTCTGTCTTTTAAATCATGTAACTCGCAACGCATTGCAACCGCTTCACTTTTGAGAGCTTTGATATCCATCTTAATTTCCTTGATGTCTTTTTTAACAGAAGAAAACTCTCCTAAAAACTCTTTTCTTGTTGTGGCAAACTCCCTCTGCATCATCCCTGCCAAATCATCAATTTTGTTGTCGGTGTTTTTTTCCGTCTTTACGAATTTGTCATTGGCATTACTCTCCGCTTTTGCGAATCCCTCTTTCATTAAAATTGCCAAATCTTTTATAGTGATTTCTTTTTGTTTTTTATTTGCCATATATATTAACAAACTAGCATGCAAATAATTTAAATTCAAACCGAGATGTCGACTATAGTCACGGCCGTGACTATAGTCGACAAAATTGGATTTTGAGAAACAGCTCAGTGTACTGAGTCATTTATCGATTTGTACTTTGTGTGAGTACTTTGTAGTTGAGAAATTTATGTGAACCTCATGCGAGTTCGGTGGAACCAATTTATTGAAGAATTGCGACAATGGCATCAGCTCAAGATTGATACAAAACTCGCATTAGCCGCTTAAAATAAGGCAAAAACAGAATTCGTATGCTTTTAGCATAGCAAGACCAACGGATCTAGTGAAATGCGCCGATTACTCCACTATGCCTTTTATTATATTTTTCAAAATCTATTTCGAACCACGCCCAGGCCAGCTGAGCTGGCTCCAACGCGCTCAGCGAAACTTGGTGGTCTAAAAAGAGTACCTGACACCGTTACCCAGCTCCCCCGCTTCACTACGTTACGCAGGGCACAGCGCGGCAGTAAACAAACGCTTCTGGAGATCGTCAAATTGATAGGGGCAATTATCGATGTGTTGCTGAGCGTCATCGTCAAAATCTTTGTAGAGATAGCCTCTTTTACGGTGAGGGCATTCAAATATTTTTAATTTAGGTTCCATGATGGCTATATTAACTTCAAACAACTTAACAAAAAACTCCACAAGATTGTGAAGTTTTTTGGCGTGGACCGAGGGGGAGTCGAACCCCTAAAGCGAGGTGACGATCCCGCTCCCGAGACCGCTCGGACTCGGCCCTCATGTCCACGAAAGCATTTTACACAAATTTTAACAAAAAGAAAAGCGCCGCTTTTGGCGCTTTTCGGAGTAACGAGTAATCTCGTTCGAAGCAGGATCGTCACCTATGATTGAAATATAGCAAACTCTCAAAATCTGTCAATAGCATAGTAAGTCTTTTATTTCGTAATTTGTGTGTACAATCGGTGCCTGCACTTCGAAGCTCTCATATTGTGATTGCTCCCAGCGTGACTTGCAATGCCCTCCGTCGCTAAAGCTATGGGGGACACTTCTTCGCTGAGAGCGAAGAAGTGGACCTGCGGGGAATCGAACCCCGGACTACTCCATGCCATGGAGTCGTGTTACCGCTATACCACAGGCCCTTCCTAAAATTACTAAATTATTGTATAATACTGTATAATTTTTGCATAGCCCCGATAGTTCAATGAATAGAACGATTCCGTCCTAAGGAAAAAATCCGGGTTTGATTCCTGGTCGGGGCACGGAGGGTTGGCAGAATGGCAATGCACCGCTTTCGAAAAGCGGCGGGCGCAAGCCCTTACAGGTTCGAGTCCTGTACCCTCCGCAAACACAAACACGCCTTATGGCGTGTTTGTGTTTGCGTGCGGTATGTGGCGAGAACCTGTCGGTTCGTTCTGTCGAGCCTGCCCGCAACGCCTAATCGGCTAGCGATGGCGGGCGGGGATAGCGAGAAAATAAATAAAACTTGTTTTATTTATTTTTGAACGACGCAGACAGCCTTTTTCGCTCCGCCAGCTGGCGGAGCGAAAAAGCGCACTGTACCCTCCGCCATAGACAAAAAGGCCCCAAAAGCCTATTATACGAGATAGGGTTTGTTATTATTATGAGAACTGTTCTCCCAAAAAAGATGGACCCGAAAAGCAAGATAAGAATCATTTTCCCAAGTTCGGCAATAAACACTAAAGAAGAAAGTCAATTTAGAAAATATGTTGATCGTTTCTATGGCAAATTTCCAAAACAAGTAAAGGTGCTAAGAAAAAGCCGCCGCGATCCAGTTGTTAGGCACTTGGCCGCCCCCTTGAAGGAACGAAAAGATTTTTTTCTAAAAGCCATTACCAGTGGAGATTTTATAATACCCGCTATTGGTGGAACTGGCATGGTGGATATCATTGACGACTTGAGTGAAAGTGAAATTAATTTTATTGCCAAAAAACGGCCGGTTTTTTGCGGATTTTCTGATTTTTCTGGATTTTCTAATTTTATTTTTTTTAAGAAACGTCTTTTGAGTTTCTGTTACGTTAATGCGTGGAATTTCTTTAAAACGGATAGGCACAAACATTTTTTGAATCTACTCCAAGGCAAATCGAATAAATTGGAATATCACAGCAAACTGTTTCATTGGTTGGAAAATCGTCCTCAAAAAACAATAAAAGGCAAGGCTATAGGCGGCACTTTTACGACATTGGTTCACTTATTAGACAGACCAGAAATACTAGTTAAAAAATGGGATGATTATGTTTTGTTCCTAGAAGACATTGGCGTTGATCTGGAAGATTTGCATCTGGCAATTAATTCTTTCAAACGCCGTAAAATTTTCCAACAAATCAAGTGCTTGGTGTTGGGCGAATTGAGTTACTCGCCCACACCCGGTTACCTAAAAGAATTCCCAAGAAAATTCTCCCAAAAAGAAAAATATATCAATAGAACTTTTATTCATCTTATAGAAGATGAATTATTAAAACGAGACCGATGGCATAAACCGTTGCCCATATTAAAAATCAATAATTTTGGCCACGACATTTTTAAAAACAATTTAATTTTGCCGATAGGCGCAAAAGTTTCTATTAGTCCAGGAAAAAAAATTGTTTTTTATGGCCCCTTCTTTAAATAAAAAGTGGCTCAAAGAATTGAGTGAGTTTTTGGCAATACCTTCGGTAAGCGCCCCGTTTGATTACCATAACAAACAGATAACGCGGGCGGCGAACTGGCTTGTTAATCATTTTAAGAAAGTGGGTTTTAACGCGGAATTGTTGCGCGGAAAATACACGCCACTTGTCTATGCGGAGTGGTTATGTCCTACTAACAAATTTACTCTACTTATTTATTGCCACTATGATGTCCAGCCGGCAGATCCAATAAAACTATGGAGAACCCCGCCGTTTAAAATGACTGTGAGCGGCGGCAAAATTTATGCTCGCGGGGCCTCTGATAGCAAAGGCCATTTATTTGCTTATATTAAGGGCATAGAGACCGTCCTTAAAACAAGCGGCAAACTTCCTATTAATATTAAATTTATCGTTGACGGAGACGAAGAGTCGGCGGAACTGGCCTTGCCAGATTTAATCAACCGAAACCCGCAAAAACTTGAAGCTGACGCTGTTCTGATTGGCGCCGGCGCAATGCTTGGGGCAAACACTCCTTCTATTTGCTACGCTGTCCGCGGTTTGGTAGCGGCAGAAGTTAAAGTAATAGGCCATAAAATAAATCTGCATTCTGGCTCATTTGGCGGTGGAATTATCAATCCAGTGGAATATTTGGTAAAAATTATTTCCGCTCTTAAAGATAAAAATAAAAAAATTACTCTCCCCCATTTTTATGACGACGTTTTGTTGGCTAGTTCAAAAAATAAACCGCTAAGCGTCTTTCGCTCTAATAAAGAATTCTTACTGGCTAGCGGAGGCAAAAAAATATCCGGGGAAACTGGTTTTTCCTTAAATGAACTCATAACGGTTCGTCCCACTTTTGAGATAAATGGCATCAGCGGCGGATATGCGGATAAAGGGTTCCAATATATCATCCCCACAGAGGTGCTCGCGAAAATATCTTTCCGCCTTGTTCCCAATCAAAATCCAGAAAAAATATATAATCAATTAATAAAATTTATATTCCGTTACCAAAATAAAGAAATAAAAATTGAATTAAAAAGGATAGATTCCGCCTATCCAGCGATCATGAATAAACAATCACTAATTGCTACTAAAGCGGCTGAAACGCTCAAAGAAATATTTGATGTAAAACCAGTTTGGTTTAGAGAGGGCGGCGCAGTACCGGTCGTCTATAATTTTCAGAAACTAGGCAAAGACGTTATTATGGTCGGTTTTGGGTTGCCAGACGACAACATTCATGCCCCAAATGAGAAATTAAATTTGTCCAGTTTTTATAGAGAAATAGAATTCGTTGCTAGGTTGGTTAGAAAATTGGCATAAAAAAACTGCCCTTGTTGGACGGTTTTTTTTGTAGTATAACAATGTTAGTTCTTTAAACGGAAAAGGAGTATAAATGCGACTCTATCTCTTTGATTGGAATGGGACATTGCTAGATGACATGCCCGCCTGCTATCAGGCATTCTGTAAAACTTTTACGACATTTGGCAAAGAACCGATAACTCAAGACGAATTTTATAGTCAACACGAACCAGAGACGCTAGCCGCCTATCGCGCTGTCGGCATTACTGCCCCCAAAGAGGAATTGATGGCGCTTTGGAGTAAAGAATATGAAAGTCAAATTGATGAATTACAGTTGGCGCCAGAAACCATTGAGACGCTAACCACCTTACAAGAAAGAGACGCGACCCTAGGCCTAATCAGCGGCGAACAAATTGGTCGCGGTGTGCGATTAATGAAAAAACTGGGCGTTTTTAAATTCTTTCGCTATATCCAGTTTGGCGCCAATAATAAGTCGCATTATATCGAACAAGTTTGCGCTTTAGGCAGAGTGCCCCAAGGTGAATGCTGTTATCTCGGCAATGTCCCATCAGATATCCGTTTTGCCCAAAAAGCCGGCGTAACAGCAATAGCTTTTATTACTCCACATTTTGATCCCAGAATCATGATGGCCGCCAAACCCGATAAGATAATTTCGCAGATTGACCAAATACTCCATGTTTAAAAAATAACTCGTGTATCGAGTTATTTTTTTATTGTTATATTGTTAAATTGTTTTTTTCCTCTTCTCTGAGGAAAATTAAGGGGGTTAGTAATAAAACAATATAGCAATATAGCAATATAGCAATTTAGCAATCCGGGCCTACGGCCTCGGGCGGCTTTCCCGCATACCAGCTTCGGTAATGCGAACAAACTTTACCTTATGCCAAAATTGCTGAATGTCACTGGCGCCGCTGTAACTCATACCCGACTGCAGGCCATCAATTAACATCTTTATAATAACCGCCACATCGCCGCGGTAAGCCACGCGAGTGCTAATTCCCTCGGCCGCCCGTTCGCGCCGCGCTGTATCGGCCTCCAACAAGCTACGATCCAACGAGGCGTCCAGCGAAGCTAAACCGCGATAAATCTTAAAGGCCACACCGTCTTCTATAAAATATTCCCCCGGCGATTCTTTGGTGCCGGAAAATAAACTACCAATCATCGCTGTTGAAGCGCCGGCGCCGATAATCTTAGCCAGATCACCGGAGTTTTTAATACCGCCATCGGCGATTACCGGCACGCCTAATCTCTTCCCCACGCGGACGCACTCCTTAACGGCCGAGAACTGCGGCACGCCGGCGCCGGCAACAATTCTGGTAGAACAAGCCCGGCCCGGCCCAATGCCAACCTTGACCGCATCGGCGCCCGCCTTAGCCAAATCTTCCACGCCCGCCGCCGTCGCCACATTGCCGGCAATAATGTCCACATTTTCATATTTTTTCTTCAGCGCCTTAATCAACCTTATTACCCCGCGATGGTGACCGTGAGCAATATCAACCACCAGAGCGTCAACGCCAACTTTCACTAGTTTAGCCGCCCGATCCTCGCCATCATTAACGCCAATCGCCGCCCCCACCAATAGCCGGCCGCGGCGGTCTTTGGCGGCGCGAGTGTGTTTGCTGGTTTTGGTAAAATCGGCGGCGGTAATCAATCCCTGTACTACCCCTTTCTTATCTACCAGAGGTATTTTTTCAATTTTATATTTTTCCAAAATACTAATCGCCTCCTCTTTTTTAATATTGGGGTCGGCGGTCACCAACTTGGCGCGCGGCGTCATTATATCGGAAACCTTGAGCGAACCGCCATTACAAAAGCGAATATCACGCGCTGTCACAATGCCTTTTAATATATTTTCTTTATCCGTTACCAAAACACTGCTAATTTCATGGATAGCTAAAATATGCCGTAACTCCGCTAAACCGATATTGGGGGAAACTGTCACCGGATCAGAAATCACCAGCGCTTCGGACCGCTTTACTTTGTGTACCTCATTAATCTGCTTTTCCAACGGCATAAAGCGGTGAATAATGCCTATTCCCCCTTCCCGCGCCATAGCGATTGCCATCGGCGACTCGGTAACAGTATCCATATTGGCGCTGACAACGGGAATATTGAGCCGAATGTTTTTGGAAAAATTGGTCTTAAGGTCAATTAGTTTACGTGTTACCACCTTGGAATAACCAGGCACGATCAACACGTCATCAAAAGAAAGCCCTAGAGGAATGTCTTTATTCATAAGCTTTATAAGTATAACAAACTGATAATTACTTTGCCAAATTTGCCGAAATGTGTTACAATTTTTTGATTGGGCCGTTAGCTCAGTTGGCTAGAGCGCCACATTTGCAATGTGGAGGTCAGGAGTTCAAGTCTCCTACGGTCCACTAAATTGAAATAGTTCTTGATTCATACCTTTTCATTAGAAGAGCGTTTAAAACAACACTAACCGATGAAAATGCCATAGCAGCTGCGGCAATGGCCGGATTTAAAAGCCAACCAGTAAAAGGATATAAAATACCGGCGGCAAGAGGAATGCCAACAATATTATAAAAGAAGGCCCAGAAAAGATTTTGCTTAATTTTATTTAAAGTGTATTGACTTAAATCAATTGCCATTACTACATCTCTTAAATCATCTTTAATTAAAACTATTTCCCCAGTCTCCATTGCTACGTCAGTGCCCGAACCAAGGGCAATACCTAAATCAGCTTGAGCCAAGGCTGGCGCATCATTAATACCATCACCTACCATCGCTACAATATTTCCTTCATTCTGTAATTTTTTAATCTCAGCCGATTTTTCTCGCGGCAAAACTTCGGCTAAAACCGTGTCTATGCCAACTTGCTGGGCAATAGCTTGCCCAACTCTTTTATTATCCCCAGTAATTATCGCTACCTTTTTCCCCATTTCATGAAGCATCTTAACTGCTTCTTTTGAATACTCTTTAAGAGTATCAGCTACCGCAATAATGCCAATAATCTCTTTATCTTGTGCTAAAATCATTGCTGTTTTACCTTGATCTTCTAAAATAATCATTTTTCCTTCTATTAAGCTCGGGTTAATTTGATTGTCGGTCATTAGTTTTCTTGTTCCGAAAAGTATTTTTTTATTTTCAAAATTAGCTGAAATGCCATGACCGGGTATGGCTTGGAAATTTTTTACCTCTGATAAATTAATCTTTTCTTCTTTTGCCTTATTAACAATAGCTTGAGCTAGAGGATGTTCAGAATTTTTTTCTACTGACGCGGCAATTTGCAAAATAGAATTTTCACTAATCGCATTTTTAATATTAATGACATCGGTAACGCTTGGCTCTCCTTTGGTCAACGTTCCTGTTTTATCAAAGATAACCATATTTACATCTCTGGCAATTTCCAACGCCTTACCACTTTTAATTAAAATGCCATTTTTTGCCGCCAGACCAGTACCCATCATCACGGCGGTTGGCGTCGCCAAACCCAAAGCACAAGGACAAGCGATGATTAAAACAGCCACAAAAACCGTTAAAGCCAAAGCCAAGGGCTGTCCCAATAAAAGCCAGATGGTGAAAGCAAAAATAGCAATACCAATCACAGACGGAACAAAATAAAAAGAAACTTTATCAGCCAATAGCTGAATTGGCGCTTTGGAACCCATTGCTTCCTCAACTATTTTTATAATCTGAGCCAACATCGTATCTTTACCGACTCGAGTCGCTTTAAATTTCAAAACGCCGGTCTTGTTAATAGTAGCGCCAATCACTTCATCACCCTTTTTCTTTTCCACCGGAATACTTTCGCCGGTAATCGCTTTTTCATCAATGCCAGAATAGCCATCAATAACAATTCCGTCTACTGGGATTTTTTCGCCGGGCTTGACCAAAATAATATCCCCAACTTTTACTTCAGAAATAAGAATTTTTATTTCCTTGTTATTTTTTATAATTGTCGCTTTTTTTGGCTGAAGCCCAATCAATTTTTTAATTACTTCACTCGTTTTACCTTTGGTTATCGCTTCCAAATATTTACCAAGTGAAATAAAAACAAGAATAAAGACAGCGCTTTCGTAATATAAATGAGGGGGTAATTCTCGGGTGCCCAGCAAAAAAGAAATAGATACAGCAAGACTATAAAAATAAGCAGCGGCCGTACCGATGAAAATTAAAGAATCCATATTGGGCCTCAGTCGTATTAAATTCTTAAAGCCAGAAATCCAAAGATTTAAACAAACTAAAATTACAATTGTTGCTAAAATAAATTGAATTAAAATATTCCATTCTTTGAAGAATTGCAGTATTGGCAAGCCGAGCATTTCACCCATAACTATATAAATAAGGGGTAAGCCAAAAACGAGGGAAGTAATAAATCGCTTTTTTAATTTACTAACCTCTTGTATTTTCGTCTCTTTATGATGGTCGCGCATTTCTTCCTCGGTAGTTTCTTCTATTGCCCCATATCCTAATTTCTTAATAATTTCTTGAATTTTAACAATACTTATCTCAATGGGGTCAAATTCTAAATAAAGTTTTTCTGAAGCAAAATTAACATTAGTGGACTTGACACCCGCTTCTTTTTTTAAAGCATTTTCAATATTTGCCGCGCAAGAAGCGCAATGCATTCCAGAAATGTTTAAAATTGTTTTTTGATTTATATTCATAAAAATTAAATTTGTATTTTTACGCTTAATGGACAAATAAACTCTCATTACCGCCTTTATCTATAACCTCTATAATACCTGAAACCATTCCCATCCAACAACTAAATTTATATTTACCCGGCTTTTCGGGAGTAAATTCCTTAACGCTGGTTTGGCCTGGAGTCAAAGGGATTTCTCCCTCAAATAAATTTTTAGAAATAATAGCATTGGTACAACCGCTGGTTCCTTTGTCAGTGATTTCCCACCTTACTGGAATTTCGGCTCTTACTTTGGAATAATTCGGCGAATAACCAAAAGCAAAAGCCTCCATTTTTAAAATTTGTTTGCCCTTAACGATTGGAGGAAACCCCTCTTCGCTATTATTATCGTTTCGAGTCTGTTGGTTGAGATTTAATTTTATATCGCTGAAACTACTAAATCCCAAAACATTTAATTGAGTATTGATATTGTATAAAGCAAAAAACAAAACCAGAACGCCGGCAACTTTTAGGAATTTATAGGAAAAATGGGATTTTTCAAGGAATTTAACAGCTGATAAGCCGATTGCCAGAAGCGCCGGCAGTGTCCCTAAAGCAAAGAAAAGCATAATAAGAGCGCCCTGAACCGCGCTTCCGGAAATTAAAGCCAGCCCTTGTGCAGTTATAGTGAAACCGCAAGGTAGAAAAAAAGTCAGCGCGCCCATTAGAAATGGCATGTGTTTTCCTTGGAATTTAGTTTCATCAGCAATGCGTCTGGTTATAAATTTAGGCATTGTAAACTGAAATTTTCGGAAAGCTTTTACCCCTAACATTTGTAAAGCTAATAAGAACATCATTATTGAAACAGCGACAATTAAAACAGAAGTAAAAGTTAAAGAGATCTGGAGTTTGCTGCCAATGGCTCCGATAACGCCCCCTAAAATAGCATAGGAAACAATTCTCCCGGCATTAAACATAAAATGGGGTTGGAGTTTTTCCGAGGTTGAATTTCTTTCGGAATACATTCCCAACCACTGTTTTGACATTGAAAGAATCAAGCCCCCAACTAAAGCCGCGCAACTGGAAACTCCGGCCAAAAGTCCCAAAAGAAAGAACATTGGCAAAGACGAAGTTGAATTGACATTTATTAAACTGGTAAAGCCGCTGTTTTTGATAATGAAAAAGCCAATAATGATAAACAAAGCCGTGCCAACGATTATGAAAAAATCGTTTCCTTCTTTTTTTTCTGTGGTTTTTACTGGCTGGTCAAAGAAAAGATAATTTTCTCTTTTAAAAATTTTGTTTAACCTATCAATGCTTGGTCTTTCTCCTTCATAAACAATAAAAACCCTGCCCTTATCAGCCGAGGCCTCAACTGACTTTACTTCTTTCAAAACAGACAATTTTTTTTCAATTAAAAGTTCGCAGG
>JBDRBW010000007.1:0-2726 GCA_043822345.1 Patescibacteria group bacterium | reverse complement strand
ATGCCTTCGCCTGAATGTCCTTTAGGCGCAGTTGTTTGCTTACCCTTGGTAAGATCCTGAATAGCTTCCAGTTCGTTTTTGAGCCGTTTTTTTCTTATTATTTTATTTAAAATACCAACGCCTTTATCAACAACCTGAAAATTAATATTACTTTGGTTTTTCGCCATTGATACCATAATAGTCTTAGAAAGCGAGTGCTCAATGGCATTATTAAGCATTTCAGTAAAGGCATAATCAATAATACCATGAATGTTCTTTGATAATTTATTGAAAATACCGGTCTCGCGTTCTATCTGCTCTAAAATTAAATCTTCGGACAAGCCATGGTTTTGTAACAATCGTTTAAATTGTTTGATCTTTTGCTGGCTTTTAATTAGCATACGCGGCTTGGCTAGAATGTAACGAGCTTGATTAGCTTTACCTAACAGGATAATTTTCCCTTCATTTCTTAATTCCTGGAAGACGCGATTAATAAATGCTCGTGATTTGCCGGTTTTTTCAACAATATCAGCGGTTCTTACCTCGTTTTGTTTTTTGAACTGTTTTAAAATCAAATCTTTAATATTCATAAAAAGCGTTTATTTAGTTTACAACTTTAGTTTATTTTATTAATGCTAAGTTGTCAACCTAGCTGAGCGGGGTCATCTCGCTGTGCGAGATCAACTGATTTTAAGTAGCCGTTTATATTTAGCGCGGCGTTCGGCTTGGCCGAAGCCGCCGAATTTAACGGCATCGGCGCCGATAGCGTAGGCGAAGTCGGCGATGAAGCTGTCTTTGGTTTCCCGGCCGCGATGAGAAACGCAGACGAACCAGCCATATTGGCGCGCTAAACTAACCGCTTCCAATGCTTGGGTGATGGTGCCAATTTGATTGGGTTTAATAATGACACCGTTGGCGAGGTTTTTTTGGTGGGCTTTTTTTATTTTGTCGGGGTTGGTGGTAGTGAGATCGTCGGCGATGACATATAGCCCGCTGTCATCTCGAGCTTGTCGAGAGATCTCATTGGCTTTGTTGGGACACTGATGAGATTTCTCCACTCCGCCTTCGGCTTCGGTCGAAATGACGAACGACATTTTTTCCCACCTCTTTTCCGCAAACGGATCTTCTAGATAAAATAAGGGAAATTCGGCAATAATTTCCGCGTATAATTTTTTAAGTTGTTTGTTGGTTAACTTGACATTGTTGGCGGCGACGTCGAGGCCGAAGTCAAGGTGTTTAGATAATTTTGCCGTTCTAGCAACTTCTTTAAGAATTTCAAGTGGTTTTATATTTTGTGTAAAATCGAGATCCGACTTCCCAGGGAACTCGGATCTCTTTATGGTTGGTAAAGTAAAACCACCCTCATCACCCAGCTTGGCGATGCCGTAGGTTTTTTTGATATATTTTTTAAGGGCTTTATAGAATTGCTCTCCTATTTTAATAGATTCTTTAATGTTTTGGATCCCGAACAGCCGCTTACTGCGACTTCCGGGATGACAGATGACGGATTTGATTTTGGGGCTGATTAGATATTCCTGAAAGGCGGGGCCGTTTTTGGCGTGGGCGCCGCCTTCAATGCAGTTGATGAGGAGACGCATGTTTTTATTGTCATTCTGAAGTTTTACTGAAGAATTTTTAGAAGATCCTTCGCTTCGCTCAGGATGACGAGAAACGTACAACTTATGCAAATACTCCCATAATTCTACTTTCTGACTAGCTGCCGCGGCACGAGCAACAGCCATGGAGACGCCGACAGTAACGTTGCCACCGAGAAAAGAACTATTACGTTTTAATTTTGGGAGGTTCGACCTCCTAAGGGAGGACAAACCTCGACCTTCGGTTAATAATAAATCATCAATTTTCTTCTGATCGGTAACGTCTATTCCCTTAAGAAATCTCTCGGTAATTTTAATATTTTTCAGCGCTTTTAGCACCGAAACATAGGGCACTTCGCCAGAGCCCTTGCTTTTGCCCTGTGGCACCGAGGCAACGCCCTTGTGACCGCAGTCGGTCTTTACTGTTACTTCTATAGTTTTACTTCCGCTAGAATCTAAAATGGGGCGAGCAGATATTTTGGATATTTTTGACATAAGATAAGTATACGTCATTCCCGCGAAGGCGGGAATCCAATACATTAATGTAATAGATCCCGGATAGTCGCCTATGGCGACTTCCGGGATGACAATATTAGGAAATAATATTTATTGGCTTTCCCTTAATAAATTCCTTAATATTCTCCACTGTCGTGTCTAATATTCGATACAGAGCTTCTCTGGTGTTGAAGGCGTTGTGAGGGGTGATGATGACGTTGGGCATATCAATCAGAATATGATTGGCTAGAATAGTTTTAAGGTTGTGTTCTTTGGGATGGCCGTGGAATAAAAAAGTCATTTCATCTTTGGTAACTCCCTCTTCTTCCAGAACATCCAGTCCAGCGCCGCCGAGTTTCTTTTTTTGCAACGCCTCAACCAACGCCTCGGTATCTACTACCGCGCCGCGACTAGTGTTAATCAAATAAGCGTCTTTTTTCATATTAGAGAGCGCTTTTTTATCAATTAGATGATGGGTTGATTTTAGATAAGGAACGTGCAGAGTAACGATATCGCTTTTTTTCAAAAGATCATCAAATTTCACATAAGAAAAATTTTCTGTTACCGCCAGTTCTTTGTTGGGAAATTTATCATAAGCAATGACTTTCATACCAAAAGCATTAGCGTAGTGGATAACGTGCTTACCAATGTTACCGG
>JBDRBW010000006.1:0-10167 GCA_043822345.1 Patescibacteria group bacterium | reverse complement strand
TTAACGTCTTTAGGATTCATAGCAGCAATGTGCATTACCAATTCATGAGCTAGATCGCGAAAAGGATCTGACTTGGCTACAAAATCGGTTTCGCACCGCAATTCCAGCATCACACCAACGCGATTATTATGAACATACGATTCTAAAATACCGGCGCCGGTATCTCGTCCCGCCCGCTTGCTGGCTTTAATCAATCCCCTCTCCTGAATAATCTCTTTAGCTTTATCCAAATCTCCACCAGCTTCTTCAAGGGCTTTTTTGCAGTCCATTACGCCTGCGCCGGTTTCATTTCTTAAATTTTTTACATCTTTTGCATTCATATTTTTAGTTTAGATTCTTCGCTCCGCTCAGAATGACTGATAACACCTTGCGCCATTAATTCGCCTTGTATTTTGTCCAATACCCAACTAACGCTAGGACGAGCGTTATCATTACAAGGGATAGGATGTTTAACGGTATTGGGGTCGCCATCGGTATTGATTAAAGCGACAATGGGGATATTGAGACGGTTAGCTTCGCGAATAGCGGTTTGATGTTCCTCGACATCTACGACCAATAGCGCGGCTGGCGGCTGATCCATACTTTCAATGCCACCAAATAATAGTTCCAATCTCTCTTTTTCCCGATTGAATAGTAGCCGTTCTTTTTTGGTATATTTTTCCAACGATCCCGATTTTTCATCAGCGCGCAATTGTTTAAGCCGCTCCACTCTTTTTTGAATAGTTTTAAAATTCGTTAGCGTGCCGCCAATCCATCGTTCAATAACATAAGGAAAACTAAATTTGTCAGCAAAATTTTTAACCAAATCTTTAATTGCCGGTTTGACGCCGACTACCAAAACCACCTGTTTTTGCTCCCGCAATTCTTTGAGAAAATTAATGGCCTTGTCCACAAGCTCGGCGGTCTGCAACAAATCAAAAATATCAACGCCGCGCCGAGTGCTCAAAATATACTTGCCCATCTTGGGGTTTGTTTTAGAATGTTTACGACCATACAAAACACCGGCCTCAATCATTTCGCCGACCAGCTCTTTCTGTTCCGGAGAAAGTTTCTCCTCCTCTGGTATTTGTACGTCTTCTAACATAAAAGTAATTTAAATGATAATGGTTTTTACTATTTTTTGCAAGTTATTTTTAAAATTATCTATCGAAAATCGCTGGGCGAGTTGGCTTATCTGCTGGCGATTAAAACTCATCTGCTTAAATTTTTTAAGAGCCATAATTAAATCTTCACGGGTTTGCCGTTGAAAAAACACGCCGCTTTCACCTTCTTTGATTATCTCCAGCGCTCCGCCGGCGGCATAGCCAATTATTGGACAGCCACAGCTTTGCGCCTCCGCCCCGACCAAACCAAAGTCCTCTAATTGGGGGAAGATAAATCCGCGAGCGCCGCTATAAATATGCCTCACCACCTCGTCGCTCTCCACAAAACCCAACATTTCTATCTTAGGCGATTGAATTAATTTTTTTAGCCGTGGTTCATCGGGTCCCGCACCGATAATTTTTAACGGCCAGCCAAGTTGATTAAAGCTTTCAATTACCAAATCAAATTTTTTATAATGCAGCAATCGCCCCGCCGCCAGAAAATAATCTTGTGTCTTGATGGTAGGGTTAAAAAAGAACTTTTGCGTATCCAGCGGCGGATAGATAACCACATCCGCTTCTCGCTGATAGTATTTTTTTATCCGGTTGGCAATAAAATCAGAGATAGCAATAATCCTGTCCGGCCCCTGCGCCGCCCGATAGTCCCAATTTCGTAAATAGCCGGTAACGGGTTTAAAAAATAAATTCATTAATTTTGTATTTTGATTTTTGAATTTTGATTTTATATAGTGTTCTTCCCAAGCATATCTTAGTGGTGTAAAACAGTAATGAATATGCTTAGTGTTTTTGCTATGGCTAATACCATGACTATAACCGGCGCCGGCCGAAATAATTAAGTCGTATTGGTTACCCAAATTTAAACTGCCGACGGCGGTGGGAAAGAGAGGGATGAAGGCACGATGATTGTTTCTAACAAACTGGCGGTCTAAAAAACTAGTGTGGATATTACGGCTAATGAATTTCTGCCGGGTCTTTTCTTTATCGTAAAAAATAGTATAAATCGGCGCCTCGGGAAACATTCCGGCTAACACTTCTAACACTCTTTCGCCACCGCCTAGTTGATTAAGATAATCGTATGCTAAAGCAATCTTCATTGCTTTAAAGATACCAAATCCCAGTGACCAGTGACCAGTCAAATTCCAATTATTTAAATTCCATTGGCTACTTATCACATTAGTCACTGATTGGTCACTGGAAATTAGCCACTGATCATTCTAATATAAATAAGTAATGAAACGTTGCATCGATATTGTAGGAGCAATGGCAGGATTGATAGTAATAGCTCCCCTCACGCCCTTTATCGCTCTCGCCATTAAACTCAATAGCCAGGGGCCGGTTTTGGTTGAGTTGGATCGCGTAAGCGCGGGGCAGGTTATCAAGGCCTACAAATTTCGCTCGATGATTGCCAACGCCGACCAAATAAAATCACAGTATATTCACTTAAACCAGCGCACTGACGGGCCATATTTTAAGATTGTCAATGACCCGCGCGTTACTTCGGTTGGCCATTGGTTGCGAAAATTTCGGTTGGATGAATTTCCCCAGTTAATTAATGTTTTGCGCGGCGAACTGACGCTTGTTGGCCCACGACCTCATGAACCAAATGAAGTGGCCGCTTATCCGGAAAACTACCGCCACATTCCCCTCGCCCGCGCCGGCGTTACCGGTTTCTCCCAAGTGAACGGCTCTTCTAGTTTGCCTTTTCTTAAAGAACTAGAACTGGATGATTATTATTTAAAAAACCAATCGCTCTGGTTTGATTTGAAAATTATCGCTAAGACTTTGTTGATTTTATTCTCCGATCCTACAGCAATCTAGAAGATAAAGAGATAGTCACAAATTTACTCTTTTATAATGCGATCGCACAATAAGATAGTAAATTGTTTTTGAATTTTACATTTCATCAACAAAGATTGTGTTATAATAAATTTATGAACAAACAACAAGGATTTACATTAGTTGAATTATTAATCTATGTCGCGATTTTTGCTATTGTCGCGGTGGCGCTTTCCAGCATCTTGGTGACATTTACTCGAGTCAACATCGGCCAGGTAGGTAAAAATGAGGTGGCGTCGCAATTGAATTTTGCCATGCAAACAATGCAGCGATTAATAAATAACGCTGGTTTGATGGTGGTGCGCAGTGAAACCGACGGCATTGATGACGAAACCGATAGCGCCTTGGGCCAACCGTTAAAATATTTGGTAATTAAGGACGTGGAGGAAATTAATGTACCCGATGACGCCAACAGCCCTATTGTTATTTATCGCGACGCCGTTGACAGTAAAATTAAAATCCGCCAAGGGCGCGGATCATTGGTAACGATAGAGGATTTGACTACCGATGCGGTTTTAGTGGACGGCTTGTCGTTTACTAAATATGTAAACTATCCCGGACAGGATGTGGTGGAGATTAATCTGACGATGAGCTATAACTCCGACCACCCTCAACAGCAGATAACCCGCAGTTTAATATTGGGCGTCGGTAAAGCGGTGGCGGCCGTCTTTGACACCTCGCTTTTGCCCGGCGCCGATAACTCAGCCGATGTCGGTCAAGGAACTAAACGTTGGCGCGACGGCTATTTCTCCGGCGATATTAATATTGACGGCAACGCCTCACTAGCTACCACTAATGTCGGTGACGGCACGCCGATCAATGGTTTGTATACCGGATTTTTGTCGGTTGATCCGCCATTGATTACCGGATACAGCAACGGCTCGGTTACTATTAGCGCCCCCGCCAGCATTGGCGCTAGTGATCGGATATTTTTGACCCCGCCACAGGACTTAAACAGCGGTTTGTTATTTGTCGGCGCCCGTACCGTTGACGCTACCGATCAAATTGAAATCACCATCCGTAATGTCACCGCCGGCAATATTAAGGGTGACGCTAAAAACTGGGCATACCTACTTGTAAAATAAAATTAATTTGTATTATACTGCTTTCAGCTCCCACCAACAGTCATTCTGAGCTTTGCGAAGAATCTTTTTTTTAGATCCTTCACTTCGTTCAGGATGACAAATTACAAAGGAGAAATGAATGGAACCGGAGCTTTGGAAAAGGGTCTGCAATATTCGTGAACAATTTAATAGCTTTTTTTCTTTAAGTTTTTTTGCACCAAAGGATCTTATACCGATGTTGGCGATATTGAACGCTAACCGTTACGACACCGATGAATCCATTAAAGTGTATGTGGAATACTTTGAAAGAAGTTTCCATTGCGAGAAGAGTAACAAACACTCCGGCTCATAGAGCCGGGTTTTTTATGCCCCGTGGCAATGCTTGTATTTAACCGAACTATTATCGGATTTTTTAGCTCCACACGGGCAGGGGTCGTTCCTGCCGACTTTAGTAATGAATCCCTGATCGCCTACGGCGTCCGGAATGACAGAAGGTGGAGAATTTTGAATTTTTGTAGATTCTTCGCTTCGCTCAGAATGACCGGGGGGTAAATCAGAATGACCGGGGGGTGTTAGAATTTCATTCTGGTTTCTAGTTTCTCCCGCCTGCCATCGCTTTGCCGAAGGCATTGCGGGCAGGGGTTTCTGGTTTTCCAGTTGCCATTGTTCAAAATCCGCCAACAGCTGTCGGTATAGAATATGCGCTTCGCGGCGGAACTCAACTAGAGGATCATGCTGGCCATAAGCGCGGATGCGAACCGACTCCATTAACGCCTCAATATTTTCCAAATGATTCATCCAGAATATATCCAACACCTGAAGAACTTGGGGCTGGACGCTAGAAGTTAGAAGCTCCTGCCGTTTTTTGTAGATAGCTAAACGTTGCTTATTAAGAACATCGTCGTATTCCAATAAATGCTTTCGGGCATCAAAATGCATGCCCTCAATCCGGCTCTGCGCCTGTTCCACCGCCTTACTCACCAGACCGGCGCTAATCGGCTGGTCTTCGGGAACATCTAACCGCCCCATTAGATTTTTAATCCGCTCGCCGCCAAAAACTCTTAAAATATCATCATCCAATGACAAGAAAAATTTAGATGACCCGGGATCGCCTTGCCGGCCGGCGCGGCCACGCAACTGATTATCAATACGGCGCGCCTCGTGCCGCTCAGTGCCAATAACATGTAAACCACCCAACTCCTTTATCTTTTCAGCCTCCTCAGCATTAGGCGGATTACCGCTTAGAATAATATCAACACCACGGCCAGCCATATTGGTAGCCACCGTCACCGCTCCCGCCCGGCCGGCCTGAGCGATAATCGCGCCCTCCCGCTCGTGGTTTTTAGCATTAAGCACTTCATGTTCAACGCCCGCCCGGCTAAGAGCTTCCGAGACCTCCTCATTGTTATCAATAGAAACAGTACCCACCAAAACCGGCCGCCCGGCATCGCTGGTTTTTTTAACCTCTTTAATCAATGCCTTGTACTTGCCTTCACGAGTTTTGTAAATTTCGTCGGCTAAGCTTTTTCTAATCAGCGGATTGTTAGTAGGAATACTAATTACCTCAAGATTATAAACTTTATGAAATTCCTCCGCCGAAGTTTGGGCGGTGCCAGTCATACCGGCTAGTTTTTGATAGAGCCGAAAGTAATTCTGAATGGTAATCTGGGCGTAAGTACGGGATTCGTTTTGCACCCACACGCCCTCCTTGGCCTCAATCGCCTGATGCAAACCCGCTGAATAGCGGCGGCCGGGCAGCATACGACCGGTAAACTGATCAACGATAATCACCTCGCCGTTTTTTACCACGTAATCTTTATCGCGATGAAATAGACCGTAGGCCTTTAACGTCTCCTGAAGATAATGGCTAAGCCGAAGATTTTCCGAACTATATAAATCCTTAATCCCCAGCTTTTTCTCAACCTTATCAATTCCCTCTTGAGTAATGTTGACGGCTTTTAATTTTTCATCCACCTCATAGTCAGCGTCTTTTTGGAGACCGGCAACGATACGGGCAAAAGTTTTGTAGTATTCACTGGATTCGGCATCGGGCGCAGAAATTATCAACGGCGTCCGCGCCTCATCAACAAGCACGCTATCCACCTCATCAATAACGGCGTAGTGAAATGACCGCTGAACTTGCGCCTCAACAGAATGGGTCAGATTATCTCTTAAATAATCAAACCCGAACTCGTGATTAGTGCCATAAGTGATGTCGGCTTGGTACGCTTCTTTCCGACTGATAGGCCTCAAAAACTCGTCTGCCACCTTAAAACTACCCAACAAATCCCTTTCTTCATCTGATTTTTGATTTTCTTCCGTAAAATTTGGATCATATAAATAAGCGGAGTCGTTGGCGAGGCAGGCCACCGACAAACCAAGCATACGGTAAATTTGTCCCATCCAAACGGTATCTCTTTTGGCCAGGTATTCATTAACCGTAATCACGTGAACACCCTTGCCGGTTAGAGCATTTAAATAAACCGGCGCCGTAGCCGCCAAAGTTTTACCCTCACCAGTAACCATTTCAGCGATATTGCCCTGATGCAGAGCAATGCCGCCCATTAACTGGACGTCAAAATGCCGCTGGCCTAAAGTCCGCTTCGCCGCCTCTCTCACTAGAGCGAAAGATCTGGGAAGAAATTGGTCAAGTTTATTATTAGATCCTTCACTGCGTTCAGGATGACTACTAGGGTCATTCTGAGCGGAGCGAAGAATCTTTTTTAACTCCTCACTTTCCCCCATTAACTCCCCGTCACTCAACTTCTCCAATTCCGGTTCCAACGCATTGATTTGTTCCGCTGTTTTTCTTAGTTTTTTTACCGGATCAAAAAAACCGGTAAGTTTTTTAAACATGCCTACTATTATACACTAAATAACAAATATTGACAACTACTACTTGCCTATGGTCTTGTGCCGCTCATTAAAATCTGTCAATTCCCGCTGAAGTTTATGCCGCACCTGATCAATTGCCACTCGTATATCCCACTCCTCGGCCTCAGCGCGTATAGTGTCCACGGGCAAATGAAGATTAACTTCACAGCGAAAAACATCGCCCTTGTGATGATGTTGGTTCAACCGCGCCACTTCCACCCGCGCCTCAACCACGCTTTCCAACTCCCAACGTTGAATAAGTTTTTCCAATGTTAAAAACTTAATTTCGATGTATTCTTTCAATGCCGGCGTTAACTCGATTCTTGTTGCCTTAATATTGACTATCATAAGTATTATTTTATCACAAAAACAACACTTCTTCCTCCATCTTAATACCAAACCTATCAAAAACAGCGTTTTTAACTAAATTAATTAATTGTTTAACATCACCAGCAGAGGCGTTAAGAACGTTAACTATAAAATTAGGATGCTTGGGAGAAATCATCGCCCCGCCACAGGTAACACCTTTAAGCCGACATTGATCAATTAAAAAAGCGGCGGGGATTACCGGAAACGGATCTGTTTTATAATTTTGTTTAAATTTTTCATCTTGCTTCCATTGTTCCGGCACTAATTCCCAATTAATATTTTTGAAAATACTACCAATATTGGGATACTCCAACGGCTGGCGGGCGCGGCGCCAGTTGATTTTATCTTCCATTGTTTGCCGGATTAATTTTTTGTCTCCTGAACGCAGTTGAAAAGTGGCTTCTAAAATTATTTCTTTGCCCGCTGTCGGTCCGGATTTAAAAATGCTATCGCGATAACCAAACCGGCATTGTTGATTGTTCCTTTTGATAATTTGCGGCACTGGCTTAGAAATGTCCAAACTAACCACCTCTTTAATTGAGTCCTTTATTTCGCCGCCAAAGGCGCCGGCATTACCTCGAATGGCGCCCCCTATCAAACCCGGCAGGCCTCCAGCCCATTCCAGTCCTCCCAACCCCTTATCAACCGCAAGCTCCAAAAGATTAGCCATACTGGCGCCGGCGCCAACCGTAATCTCATCGCCATTTTTTTTGATATCGCGCATCAGCGGCTTGAGTACCAATCCACTAAACCCATCATCATTGAATAAAATATTGGTGCCGCCGCCTAAAATAAAAACCGGCGCCTTATCTTTTCGCGCTTGTTTAACCGCCTTAATTAAATCGCCAATTTTGTCCGATTGATAAAAATACCTGGCCGCTCCGCCAATTTTGTAGTTGCTGTATTGGCTTAATGAAATATTGGATTGAAACATAAAACAAATCCCTTATTCTTCGAATCAATAAACTAAAAACTCAAAGAATAAGGGATGGAGCCACAATGGTGACCTCCTTTTCTATATGTTTAAATGAGTGCTCTATCGTAGCTCCATATCGATTATAGAACAACTAATTTACTAAATCAACATTAAAACAACCCAATTAACGATTGGGTTGTTGGAAATAGAAGCGGAAGCCTTCTTGCGAAGCGTGCCAGTAGAGAAATAGATTAGCCACTCCAAAAAAGATAAAAGCATGCCACCAAAGAGAGTTGATTATGCAAAAGACCGCAATAGCACCAACAGCGATAGTAACCAATCTGGAAAAATTTGGCCACTTGGTTGGGAATAACAAGAGCCACAACGATGTGTAGGAAACCATCCACATCAATGCTGCGCTCTGCCAATTACCCAAACTGTTGGAACTGACTCCAAGCGCCATAGTGACTAAAGCCAACGTCACACAACAAAGATAGCGCAACATCTCATCCTCCCTTCTTAGCAAACATCCCACCGAAGTGGGGTGTTTACCAACATATAGATGGTGGTGCCGCATTAGATGCGACTCACACTCATTCCAATTACTATTATACACGAACAGAAATAAAAAGCAAGTTTCTAAAAAAGATTGCCGCGTTCATTAACACTCACTCGCAATGACGGTGATTTTTTTAATCTCTGCCGTATCTAGACTCGCGCCGCCGACAAGAGCGCCAGTAATAACGTCGTGCCGGAGAAAATCTTTAGCATTGCTGGAATCAATGGAGCCGCCGTAGAGAAAATGAATCTTGTCTACAAGATTGCCGCGCTCGGTGATGATTTTTTTTATAAACTCAATCATATCCAAAACATATTGTGAGTCAGCTTCCTCGCCAGTACCAATCGCCCACACCGGCTCATAAGCAATAAAAAATTTGAAATTTGCAATTTGCAATTTGCAATTTGCAAAAACAGATTGTATTTGTTCTGTGATAACTTTTTCTTTTTGTCCAGACCGCTTTTGTTCTAACGTCTCACCGACGCAAAGAATTGGAATTAATCCTTCACCGATGGCGGCAGAAAATTTTTTCGCCACCATTTCGTTGGTCTCGTCTAGATTTTGCCGCCGATCTGAATGGCCGATGATTACATACTCCACACCTAATTTTTTTAATCCTTTTTTAAAATCCTGCGCCCCCAATTTACTTTTTTGCAAAACACCAGCCACCTCCTTTAGAAAAACAAAAGGCGGACAAATAACTAATCCCTTCACATCGCTGGCTTCCGCTAAACTAATTGCTTCATCCAACGATTGCGGGTTAGCTTTCCAGTTAGCGATTATGAGTTTATTTTTAAATTTCATATTTGTCATTTTACATTTTGATTTTTACATTTTACATTCGATTATAATAGTACCACTCAAAGACATCGCGAGCTATTGGTAAGGTGTTCAAACTCCCCTCCCGCGAATCCTCGATTAAAATTAACAATGCTATCTCCGGATCATCGACCGGAGCGTAGCCGACAAAAAAGGCGTTGGTCTTGGTGTTGTTGGATATCTGCGCGCTACCGGTTTTACCAGCAACGACAATCGGCAACCCGCTTAAAGAATTAGCCGTGCCATAAGATTTACTTACCGCATCCCGCAGTCCTTTTTTAATCTCATAAATCGACGGCTGCCATTCCGGATAACTCATTTCCTCTTGCGGTTCATTCAATAAAACAAGATTACCACGCTCATCAACGACACTTTGGGCAATATATGGCCGAAAAGATTGGCCGTCATTGGCTAAAAAAGAAATGGCGGTTAAAAGGCGGATCGGTGTAACCGCCAAATTACCCTGGCCGATGCTGACATTGTAAGTGTCGCCAATTCGCCAAATCTCCCCTATCTTCTCCTCTTTTTCTTTAGGCCCATAAAGAAAACCATCACCCTCGGCAGGAAGATCAATGCCGGTTTTTTTACCCAATAAAAGTTTATCCCACCAACTCTTAATGCGATTGA
>JBDRBW010000005.1:0-16662 GCA_043822345.1 Patescibacteria group bacterium | reverse complement strand
AGTATCAACTAATGATATTATCGGCAAATCCAGAAAACAGGAAATTGTTGAGCCGCGACAAATCGCGATTTATTTAATGAGAGATATGTTAAATTTATCCTATCCTTATATTGCCGAAAAATTAGGTAAACGAGATCATACTACCGCCATCTACTCTTATGAAAAAATAAATAAAAAATTACAGGAGGATCAGGAATTAAATCAAAAATTATTATCTATAAAAGATATTCTAGAGGACTACTGTTAATTACTTGTGAGTAAGTTGTTTACAAAAGGTGTAGAAAAAGTTTATAATTATTAGAATTAATATTTATACACAAGTTAATCGAAAATAATTCACAGGATGTGCACAAGATAGATCCCGCATCAAGTGCGGGACGACAACTAAAGTTGTCGGTTATCCACTAATTCACAGACACTACAAACTACTACTATATATTTATATATATATTATGAAAGTAATAGTATTAAAAAATAATTTAAGAGATGGGTTGGCGGCAGTAGAGAGAGCGGTGAATGATAGTACTTCTAATTTACCGATATTAAGAAATGTTTTATTAAAAACATTTAATAATAAAATAAAAATATCGGCGACTAATTTAGAATTAGCAATAACTAAAACGATATCAGGAAAAGTAAACGAAGAAGGGGGATTAACAGTTCCTTTTCATACTTTTTATAGTATTGTAAATAATACTGATCAGGATAAAATTAATCTTCAAAAAAAAAGATAATAATTTTATTTTTAAGACCGATAATTATGAGGCGAAAATTCAGGGTTTAAAAGATGATGAATTTCCTATAATTCCTACGGTAAAAAGTAAGGAAAGTATAGAGATTAGTCCGGTAGTTTTTAAAAAAGCGGTCAGTCAAGTTATTAGCGCCGCTCATATTTCAGAGATTCGGCCGGAGATAAGCGGGGTTTTATTTGATTATCAAGTAACTTTATTAAAATTAGTGGCAACCGATAGTTTTCGTTTAGCGGAAAAAACTATTAATGAAAAAGAGTTTAAATCAACTTTTAATCATGGTTTTAAGGCAATTATTCCCTTAAAAACTATTCAGGAGGTGGTGAGAATATTTGATAATGACCAGCCAATAAATATTTTTATTGATGATAATCAAATATTATTCAAAAACGACACTTTAGAGGTAATCTCCCGATTAATAGATGGCGAATATCCTGATTATCAGCAGATTATTCCCAAGAATATAGAGACGGAGTTGGTGGTTAATAGGGATAATTTTTCTAATGCTATTAGATTAGTGAGTACTTTTAGCGGTAAAAATAATGATGTTAATCTATCGGTGAAAAATGGAAAGGTAATGGAGGTTTATCTAGCTAATCAGCTTTTAGGCGAAAATAATTATCTTATTCCTACTAAGGTTAGTGGTAGTGATTTTGAAGGAATTTCTTTTAATTATCGTTATTTATTAGATGGGCTTAAGGCTTTTGATTCAAATGAATTAATTTTCGGCGTCAATAATCATAATAAGCCGGCGGTGATAAAATCTTCGGACGATTCGTCACATTTTTATATTTTGATGCCGATAAAGGTGTAGGTTAATAACAGAGAAATGTAAGTATATTTCGAGAAAGACGGCTCGGCTCGCTCCCCGCCTGCCATCGCTACGCTCTGGCGTTGGCGGGCAGGCGATACACTTTTCGAAACATACTTACACTTCTCTGTTATTTTAATTAGTAAAAAAATCTACTTTTACATTAATTTCTTAAATAACTGCGTTTCGCCTTTAATCTTTAAAAAAGATATATTAATCACTATTTATTTAAATTAATTAAACGGCTCAGGGGTATGAGCTGTTTATGAGATTTCTCCACTTTGGTCGAAATGACGATGGGGGTTAGCGGCGATAAAGGATGATAGAGTTTTCGGTTTGATTAGAGGAGTCGTCGAGGGCTTTAATGGTGAGTTTGTTTTGTAATTCTAACTGATCCACTTTAATTGATTCGGTATAGAGGTAGCTGGCGCCGAAATTGCCGGATTTTTGGCTGATGATTCTATCGTTGAGAAATACCTCTATCTTAACGATGTCGTGTTCGGTATTAATTTCCACTTCTATATTTATAATATCTTTAACGAAACCGCCGTTTTCCGGTTTATTTATTTTTATACTTGATTTGAGCGATGGCGCCAAATTTTGAAATTGTTCGGGATTATCTTGTAGCCATTTAATTAGGGCGTTTTCCCATTTTTCAAACTGCGAGTCCTTGGCGGGATTACTGAGCGCCGGTCCTTGGGGATTATTTTTATCTATGTAGTAAAGAATACTGTGTAATTCGTTATTGATTATATACTGGCCGTTGAGGATGGGTTTATTGGCGGTGACGGGGCCGGGACGGGTGAAAGTTTCTAGTGGTTTGCCTTTTAACGCCTCGGACATAAAAGTGTTCCAGATAGGTAAGGCGGCTAAAATACTACTACCGTGCTGTTGCATGGGAGTGTTATCGTTGTTACCAACCCAGACGCCGGCGACCAACGATGGCGTATAACCAATAGCCCAAGCGTCGTGGTATTCGTTGGTGGTACCGGTTTTGAGGGCGACCTCCTGATTGGGAAAAATAGTGAGATATAAACTACTAGAATAAAGAGCTTTTCTAGCTTCAACATCGGATAAAATATCATTTATTAATCTAGTATACTGCGCCTCTATAACCTGTTTGGCCTCATCTTTATATTCTTCTAATATTTTCCCTTGAGCATCTTTTATTTCCAATATCAGCGATTGTTTATGTTTAAGGCCTTCTTGGGCAAAAACAGAGTAGCCGCCGATAAGGTCAATTAATTTAACCTCGCCGCCACCGAGGGCCAGTGAGAGACCATAACGGCTCCTTTCGGTGAGAGTGGTGAGGCCGAAATCAAGGGCGGTTTCCAGAACATTATTAACGCCGGTTAGATAAAGAACCTTCACAGCCGGAACGTTGATGGATTGGGCGAGAGCGTTTCTAAAAGTAACCGGCCCGCGAAATTTATTATCAAAGTTATGGGGCTGGTAGCTTTTTTCTCCGGTGGTATCAAAGTCAGTTTCCACATCAAAAATGACGGTATCGGGGGTATAGCCCCTTTCAAAAGCGGTAACGTAAGCGAAGGGCTTAATCGCCGATCCCGGTTGCCTCAAGCCCTGGGTGGCAACGTTGAAATTGCCGTCGTTCTCTATATCAAAGTAATCTTTAGAGCCAACCAGAGCCAGAATCTGGCCGGTGGCGGCGTCTTGGGCAACTAGGGCGGCGTTGTGGCCGTTGTATAATTCTACGTTTCTTTCTACTCCATTATTAACAGCTTTTTCAGCCGCCTGCTGTAGATCCCAATCAAGGGTGGAGACGATGTTTAATCCGGCGTTTTGCACAAAATCCTCGCCGTATTTATTGTTAAGGTATTCCTGAATAGTAATGACAAAATGAGGCGCCTTAATACCCGTTTCTTGAGGGGTAAATTCATATTTATAATCTTTGTATCTAACCAACTCCTCTTCATCTATTAATCCCGATTTTTCCATCTGTTCCAGAATATAATTTTTTCTAGCCATCAATTCTTCGGTGTGGGTGCCATAAGGAGAATAGTAGGAGGGAGCGTTGGGTAGGGCGGCTAAAAGAGCCGCTTCGGCAAGATTCAACTCGCCGGTTGGTTTATTAAAGAATGTCTGAGCGGCCGCTTCTATACCATAAGCATTAGAGCCGTAGGGGATTTGGTTGAGATAAAGCCCAAGAATTTCATCTTTGGTATATTTATCTTCCAAGCGGAAGGCGATAATCAACTCCTTTATTTTTCTAGTTAAAGTTCGTTCATCGGATAGAAACGCTTTTTTTGCTAATTGTTGCGTAATGGTTGATCCGCCTTGGACTATCTTGCCTCTGGTGAGATTAATATAAAAAGCTCTTATCACCGACCGCCAGTCAAAAGCGGAGTGATTGTAAAATTCGCTGTCTTCAATAACTAAAGTTGTTTGTTTGACATGTTCCGGTACTTGTTCAAAGGGAATAACTGTCCTTTTCTCCTCGCCGTGGATTTCGTAAAGTAGTACCTTGCCGGCGCGGTCGTAAATTTTGGTAGATTGGCTAATCTGCCGCTGATCAAATAATTCGGGATCGGGCAGATTTTTAATGGTTAACAAAACATAGCCAGCGATGCCGATGGCGAATATTAACGCTATTGCCAATAAATAACCGAAAAACCTTAACATAATTTTATTATAATGGATAAAATCAACCCCGTCTTATGTGACGGGGCAGTTTTGTTATTGATAATCGTTCTCTTTTCCTTCGTCTAAGATGTCGTCGTCTAGTTCATCGCTAGCATCGATGATATCCTCTTCGCTTAACTCATCCAATTCATCATCAATGAGATTTTCTTCCATATAAATAACTAAAATCTTACAAAACTTTATTCACATAAGATCGACCTTGAAAAGAAGTATAATGATTAGCCGCGGTGATTGCAATAGCTAGGGCGTCGGTGATGTCGTCTATGACTTTTAGGGGAGGAATTTGCAAATGAATGGCCACCAGCTTGGCGACCGCTTTCTTGTCGGCAGAGCCGTAATCGGTAACCGACTGCTTAACTTCGTTGGGGTTATATTCAACTAAGGGAATGTTATTTTGGAGAGTTTGAAGTATTAAGACCCCCCGGGCTTGGGCGACTTCAATGGCGGTCTTAATGTTTTTAGAGAAGTAGATTTTTTCAATGGCGATTAAATCTGGTTTGTGTTTGGCAATAAGTTTTTTGAAATCCTGATTTAGGTAAAGCAGTTTTTGGTTGATGTCACTTTCTTTTATTTCAATTAGGCCGGCAGATAAATATTTCAAACTGGAGCCGGATTTTTCTATCAGGCCGTAGCCGCATCTTGAACTGCCAGGATCTATGCCTAGAATCTTCATATGAAGATTCTAACAAAAAACTAAACTTCTAGAAACTAAAATCTAAATACAAACTAAAACAACAAAAACTAAAAAATAAAAACTTTTAGATGTTTAATATTTTAGAGTTTAGATTATATTTAGATGTTTGGGATTTTAGTTTTTAGGTTTTTAAATTAGTAATAACTTTTTGCACATCATCATGTTCCTCTAATTTCTCTATCAGCTTCTCTAGCTTACCACGATCGCTTTCATTTAGTTCTTGTGGGAATTTTGGTTGGTCGCCGTCAAATGCCCAGAGAACGCTGTTGGGAACAGCGATTTTTGATTGGTGTTGGTTGAGTAAGTGTTTGATTTCGGCGATGGCGCGGTTGTTGTTGTCGGTAATAGCGTTGATTATCATCGCTACGCCGCCGGGGCCGTAGGCCTCAATAATTAATTCCTGTAAATCCTTATCCTCGTTGCGTTTGATGGCGCGGTCAATATTGTCCTGGGGAACGTTGTTTTCTTTAGCTTTGGCGATTGCTTGTTTAAGTTGCGCATTAAACTGGGGGTCGGCGTTATCTCGGGCGGCGATGGAGATGGCTTTAAGCAGTTTACTAAAAACCTGCCCCCGCTTCTGATCGGTCGCGGCTTTTTTGTGTTTAATAGAAGACCATTTACTGTGCCCACTCATGGTTTTAGTATTAAGAATTAGAAATTAATAATCAATAGTTGTCAACAGCTTTTCTTTTTTTGAGTTGTCGGTTAGAATGGAGATGATATGTCAGCCATTGAGAGACAACTGAAAAATATTAAACAAGATGTTGAGCAAAGAGAGGTTAGCCGAGAGTTGTCTTCTCAACATTTGGCCGAATTGTCCAAATCTCTTACCAATCTACAAGCCGTGAAGCAGGCGGTGGCGGATTTTGACTTTCAGCAGGCGTCAACCTCCTTTATTTTGGAGACGGTTCTGGCTGGCGCGGTGACAACCGGCGCTTCCGACGTTCACTTTGAGCCGCAGAAAGAAGCGATTAGAGTTCGCTATCGATTAGACGGCTTGTTAAGCGATGTGTCCGATAATTTTCCCTTGTCCGCTTACAAATTAATTGCTTCGCGGGTCAAGTTACTTTCCGGATTGAAAATTAATATTACCGATAAAGCGCAGGACGGGCAGTTTGACATGGTAGTTGGTAGTAAAAGCATTGAGTTTCGGGTGTCGGTAGTGCCTTCGGATTTTGGCGAGTCGCTAGTAATCAGGGTATTAGATCCCGATGCGATAAATATTCCCCTGACGGACCTTGGGTTGCGGGATGATGATTTAGAGATTGTTCTGGAGGAGATTAAGGCGCCGAATGGCATGATTTTAAATACTGGGCCGACGGGGTCGGGGAAAACGACTACTTTATACAGTTTTTTGAAAAAACGGCAATCGCCGGACTCAAAAATGATCACCATTGAGGATCCGATAGAGTACAACATTAAGGGGATAGAGCAGACGCAGGTTAATTCGGAGAGTGATTATACTTTTGCTAATGGCTTGAGGTCGTTAATGAGACAGGACCCGGATGTGATTTTAGTAGGTGAGATTAGAGACAGCGATACGGCGGCGGCGGCCATTCAGGCGGCGTTGACTGGGCATCTGGTTTTTTCTACTATTCACGCTAATAATGCGGCGGGGGCGATTCCTCGTTTGTTGGATTTGGGGGTAAAGCCGGTAAGCGTTGGTCCGGCGTTGAATTTGATTATGGCGCAAAGATTGGTGAGGCGATTGTGCGACCACTGTAAAAAACCAATAGAGATGGACGAAACGTTGCGGGAGAAGGTTGATAAGTTTTTGGCTGGTTTGCCGGAACGAGTGAAGAGAGAAAATTACAAAGAGGGGGTTATCTATCAGTCGGTTGGCTGTGAAATATGCAATCAACTAGGGTTTAAAGGTCGGGTTGGAATTTTTGAGTTGTTAAAAACCGGTAAGGATATAGAGGATTTGATTGAAAAAGGGGTTAGCGAGAGTGATTTGTATAATTTTGCGGTGGGTAAGGATATGGTAACGATACAACAAGACGGCGTTTTAAAGGTTTTATTGGGTATAACAACTTTTTCGGAGATAGAGAAAGCGACTGGGTCGCTCTCACTGTCATCCTGAGACCGAAGGCCGAAGGATCTTTAAAAGATTCTTCGCTGACGCTCAGAATGACGAATGTATATTGAAACCATTGATCTGTGGGCAAAAGTCCCGTGAATAGGACGAAAAGTCTTTTAATGAATAAAAGAGTTAGGATTTTCCCGAGGAATAACCGAGCCGAAACAAGGTTATCCAAAATATCTAAAGAAAACCCCTCGCCCACAGATCAATGGCTTTAATGACACTATTCTAGCATAAAAAGGCCTTTTTTGTCAACTGTTATGGAGCATTTAACTATAGACAGCGTTTTGAGGCCGACCGAGTGGAATGACTATGTTGGCCAGGGGAATATTAAGAAAAATCTGCGGATTATTATTGACGCCGCCAAAAAAAGAGGTAGTTCTTGCGACCACCTACTTTTTTATGGCCAGGCGGGGCTGGGAAAGACGACCTTGGCGCATTTGGTGGCCAAAGATTTAAATTGTAACCTAAAAGTTACTTCTGGACCGGCTCTGGAAAAGATGGGCGATCTGGCGGCGATTTTAAGCAACCTTGAGGAGCGGGATGTTTTATTTATTGACGAAGCGCATCGCTTAAACAAGTCTATTGAGGAGGTGCTTTATCCGGCGATGGAGAGCCGGAAGTTGCATTTGGTAATCGGTAAAGGACCGGGGGCGCGGATGGTGGCGCTGGATTTGCCGGAGTTTACTATTGTGGCGGCTACCACCCGCCCTCATTTACTTTCGGGGCCACTGCGTTCGCGGTTTGGCGCCACTTTTAAGCTGGATTTTTATGACCAAGAAGATATGGAGGCGATTGTGAAACGGTCGGCTGATCTTTTGAAATTAAAGATGGACGTTGATGCGGTGGCGGTTTTAGCTAAGGCGGCTCGTTTTACTCCTCGGGTAGCTAATCGTCTGGTGAAACGGGTGCGTGATTATGCCGATGTTTATGATTATTCGGAGATTAGCGGGGAGGTGGCGAAAAAAACTTTGGAATTATTGGAGATAGATGAGATGGGGCTGGAGCCGATGGACAGGCGGCTATTGGAAGTGATTATAAAAAAGTTTAGCGGCGGGCCGGTGGGTATTAATTCCTTGGCGGCGGCATTGAATGATGATGTGGGAAATATTGAAGATGTTTATGAGCCGTACCTGCTGTCAATTGGATTTTTAATGCGGACTTCTGCCGGCCGCGTCGCCACTCCGGCGGCGTATCAGCATCTTAATTTGGGAAAAGAAAAAAGCGGAAATCTAATATGATTTCAAAGAAAATTTCTGATACCAGAAAATTAGCGAGAGATTTGGCTAGATCCCGGATTAAATCCGGGATGACAGGTGTGCGAGTTTACGCTCTAGTTGGTGATCTGGGTTCGGGGAAGACGACTTTTACGCAGGCGTTCTTGCGGGTGCTGGGAGCGAGGGGAAGAATTACTAGCCCGACGTTCGTACTCATAAAGAATTACGAAACGGCACGAAAACACGAAAACAAAAAAACACGAAAGCAACTATTCCACATCGATGCTTATAGAATAAACAAAGCAAGTGAATTGGTAGAATTAGGATTTAAAGAAATTTTAAACGACAAAAATAATATTATCTTAATTGAATGGGCGGATAAGGTTAAAAAACTTATTCCAAAAAGCGCTCAATGGATTTACTTTGAACATGGGACTAAATCTAATGAGCGGATTATTAAAATAAAATGAAAACACTACTACTTATAGACAATCACGCGCTTATTTATCGTTTTTTTCATGCTTTGCCGCCGTTGACGACACCGAAGGGGGAGCCGATTGGGGCGATTTATGGCTTGGCGAGCGTTTTGTTAAAGATTATCCGCGAACAGAAACCGGATTATATGGTGGCTTGTTTTGATAGGCCGGAGCCGACTTTTCGTGACGAGCTTTATGATAAATATAAAATTCATCGACCGACGATGCCGAGCGATCTACAATCACAGGTTGGACGGGCGCATGAGTTGTTTGAGAAGTTTGGGATAAAAAGTATTGAGCAGATCGGTTTTGAGGCCGATGATTTAATTGGAACGTTAGTGGAAAAGTTTAAGGGCGTTGATGGTTTGGTGATAATTATTTTGTCGGGCGATTTAGATGTTTTACAGTTAGTTATTGACGATAAGGTGGTGGTACAGTTTTTAAAAAAAGGCATTAGCGATACGATTATTTACAATGAAAAAAAAGTTTTTGAGAGGTATGGCATAAAACCCGAACAGTTGCCGGATTTGAAGGGCTTGCTTGGCGATACTTCCGATAATATTCCGGGAATTGCCGGTGTTGGGCCTAAGACAGCAGGGCCGTTGATTCAAAAGCATGGCAGTTTGGAGAAGTTGTTTGATAATTTGTGGGAGGTGCCGGACAAGATTGGGGCGAGGTTGGAAAACCAAAAAGAGGCGGCGTTGTTTTCTAAAAAACTAGCGACGATCAGGATAGATGTACCACTCTGGATAAAGCTAGAAGATCTAGAGAGGCGGAAGCTGGATCGAGTAGGGTTGGCTAAATATTTTGAGGAGTTGGGATTTAAGAGCTTGGCGGAGAGATTGGAGAGGGTTATAGAATAATTTTCAATTTTGTCATCCCGGTCTCCGAGCCGGGATCCAATACAATATAGATCCCGGATAGTCGCCTAAGGCGACTTCCAGGATGACAATAACACGTATGACCAACGAACAAAAATTAAAAATATCTAACTGGTTATTGAGTCCGGACAAGCCGAGTGATTTGTTATTAACAGAAGCCGAAAAGAAAATAAAAGAACTAGGGTTGGAAAAAGTTTATAAAGAGATCGAACTGCCGCTAGTGGAGGTTTTAGACAAGATGCATAAGACGGGTATTGCGGTTGACCGGAAAAAGATAGAAAAATTACTAGCCGAGTATAGTAAAAAAATAAAATCTTTAGAGAAGAAGATTTATAAGGAGGCGGAGGAGAAGTTTAATATCAATTCCCCACAGCAATTAAGAAAAATTTTAAATAATAAATTTCGGCTTAATCTGCGATCTACAAACATCGGGTCAATTATTGACTTACGAAGTCAATATTTAATTATTGATTTAATTTTACAGTATCGGGAGGCGTTTAAGGTGAAGAGTACTTATTTGGAAAGATTCTTCACTGACGTTCAGAATGACGAGACGAGGAGAGGGAGGATTTATACTACTTTTCTGCAAACGGGGACGGCGACGGGGCGGTTGAGTTCGCAGAACCCTAATTTACAGAATGTTCCGCTAGTGGTGAAAGAGGTGTTTGTGGCTGATCGTGGCTGGCAGTTGGTTTCCTTTGATTATTCGCAGGTAGAACTGCGGATATTGGCGGCGTTGAGCCGAGATCCTAAGATGATAAAAACATTTACTGATAATGGAGATATCCATAAAATGACGGCTAGTCACGTGTTTAATACAGAGCTTAGTAAAGTAACGGCGGAGATGCGCCGATTGGCTAAGACGTTAAATTTTGGCGTGGTGTATGGTATGGGGGCGGTGGCTTTTGCCAGAACCAGCGGTTTGAGCATTAAGGAGGCGCGAAGTTTTATTGAGGAATACTTTTCTGATTTTGAGCAGATTAAAAAATGGCAGGAGGAGATTAAACGGAGAGCGAGAGAGAATGGTTATGTAGAAAATTTAAATGGCCGCAAGCGGTGGCTACCGGCGATTAATTCCACTAGTCAGTTCTTGGCGGCGGAGGCGGAGCGGGCGGCGATTAATATGCCGGTGCAAGGTTTGGCGGCCGATATTATTAAGTTGGCGATGGTAGAGATTTATCGCCAATTGAAAAAATCTAAAGACACAAGGTTATTGCTAACAATTCATGATGAATTGTTGTTTGAAATCAAGAGTGATAAAGTGAAGAAAAGGGTAGAAGAAATTAAGAATATTATGGAAGGGGTTTATAAGTTGCCGGATGTTGAGTTGGAAGTGGACGTGAAGGTGGGAAAAAATTGGAAAGATTTACATGTTTTTTAATAAAAAACCACAACAAGAAGCAGTATGGGATTTTAACAAGGCTCTGTTAGACGCTTTGGTTATTGGCCTTGAGGAAGGGGTGGTTGTTTATGATACTGATTTTAAAATTCTTCTATTGAACAAAGCGGCGGAGAAGATTTTGGATATTGAAGCGAATCAAGTTGTCGGACAGACGTTTTCTTTGGATAAAGCAAAGGAATTTCAGTCAAAAATAATGGCGCAGGCAATGTTTCCTTCTCTGGCGCCGACGGTGGCCAGAAAATCTAATCCGGGTGATTATCCGCAGATATTGGATATTTCGCTAGATGAGCCATTACGGGAATTACGGATAGTTACCAATAAGGTAACCGATTTATTGGGGCGGCCGCGGGTGTTTGTTAAAATAATTACCGACAAAACCAGAGAGTCCGGCTTATTGCAATCAAAAAGTGATTTTATTACCATGGCCGCGCACCAATTAAGAACGCCGGCTACCGGCCTTGATTGGGCTTTAAGTAATCTTGCCCAAGATGAGGGTTTGGGCGCTGACAGTAAGGAGGTGGTGAATATTGCCCGAAAGACCTCTCATAATTTACTCAATATTATTAATGAGTTGTTACAAGTAGCCCAGATTGAAGAGGGTCGTTTTGGTTATGAGCTAAAAAAAATCAATTTAGTTTCGTTTTTGGATAAGATTTTGTCGGATGCCGAGATTATTGCTAAAGAGTATAAAGTAAAACTTTATTTTGAGCGGCCGGATGGAGATGTGTTTGTTAATGCCGATTCCTCAAGGCTGGGTATGGCAGTTGCTAATCTGATTGATAACGCAATCAGATATAACGTACCCAATGGCCAGGCGATTGTTAAATTAGAAAAAAATGAAAGTAAATCGGAGGCGGTGGTTAGTATAAAAGATACGGGTATGGGAATACTCCAAGAGGATCTGCCGAAGTTGTTTTCCAAATTTTTTCGCGCACAGAATGTGGAAAAAGCGGCTATCAATGGCTCTGGCTTAGGCCTTTATCTGACGAAGAATATTATTGAAAAACATAAAGGAAAAATTTGGGCGGAATCTGTTTTGAATAGGGGTAGTGTGTTCTATTTTACTCTTCCGTTGGTTGAACGAAGTAATTTAACGCAGTCAAATTAATAATTGTTATATTGTTAAATTGTTTTATTGTTGGTTAGCAATATAGCAATATAGCAATATAGCAATATAGCAATATAGCAATATAGCAATATAATTATGCCGGAGTTACCAGAAGTGCAAACAACCGTTGATGGTTTAAATAGAAAAGTTCGTGGAAGGCGGATTGTTGGAGCTTGGTATGATTGGCCTAGGTTTAAAGATGTTGAAAAAACTAAGGGGTACAGAATTGAACGAGTAGGGCGGCGTGGGAAGAATATCCTTTTTTACTTAGGCAAGCACATTCTCCTCGTTCATATGAAAATGACAGGCCATCTTTTGGTTGGCCAATGGGAGATTGTTGGCAGAAAGGCAACCGCTCTCAAGCCCAAGGACTTGAAGGATAAAGACAATAGTTATGTCCATTTTATTTTGACGCTGGACAGTGGCGTGATGATCGGTTTTTCTGATTTGCGAAAATTTGGCAAGGTGGTTTTTGGTCTGGTAGAAAAAATAGAAACTTTGTCCGAGCTTCAAAAACTTGGTCCCGAAGCTAATGAAGCGTCTCTTAAAGAATTTACCGAGCGAGTTCGTGCCAAAAGGAAAACAATCTACCAGACCCTTATGGATCAGACGGTGGTGGCGGGCATTGGCAACATTTATGTCAGCGAGATTTTATGGAAAGCTAAAGTTCACCCATTAAAACCCGCTAATAAGTTAGAGGATAAAGAATTGAAAGCGTTACATAAGGCGGCTAAAGAGATTTTATCAAAAGCGTTAAAGTTACGCGGTACTTCCACTGCTGATTATCGTGATATCGCTGGTAAAAAAGGAAATTATGGTAAGGTAAGAATGGCTTATGGGCGTGAAGGCGAGCCCTGCTTCCGCTGTGGGACAGAAATAAAAAGACAAAAACAAGGAGGAAGATCGGCGTATTACTGCCCCGAGTGCCAACCCCGCTGAGCGGGGCCAAGAATTATGATAATTTATTTATACGGACCAGACTCTTATCGGCGGCAGAGAAAAATGAGAGAGATTATCGCCTAATATAAAAAACGCCACTCCAGTTTTACGGTGGAGCGGTTTTATTTTGACGAGTCGGATACCGAGTGGCAGAAGTTTAAGGATTTTACTAATGCGCAGTCGTTGTTTGGCGGCAGTCGGTTGGCTATTGTTTCCGGCTTGGCGTTCAAGGATGAGGCCGCTAGCTTATTTAAATTATTGGTTAAAAAAGAGGGGGTGGTGGTTTTATTATCGGAAGAGAAGAAATTGGGTAGGGAGTTTGATTTTTTAATCAAGAGGCCGGTCATACACCAGGAATTTGCTAATCTTAACAGGCAGCAGTTTGGAGGTTTTATTATTAAAGAAGCGAAAGAGAGAGGGGTGGAGTTATCGAACGAACACTCGGAGAGTTTAGTGGGTCTTTGCGCCGGTGATACGTGGGCGGCGGTGACGGAGTTGGATAAAATATCACTGAGTAAACCAGAAACTAGAAATCCGAAATCCGAAACAAATCCCAAATCCCAAATCCCAAATCTATTTGGCGCTATTTATAAATTGGGACGCGGAGATTTAAAATATCGGCTTACTACTCTTGAGGGATTGTTGGATCAAGAAGACGCGGCTAAGATTTTTAATCTAACCGCCTACAGTTCTGGGCGAAAAAACGAATTCGCCGATTATGATGCGGCGATTAAGTCGGGGAAGTTGGATTATGAGATGGCGCTGACTGACTTTGTAGTTTCTTAGATAATCTTGATTTTAATCGTGAGGCCTTATTTTTTTTGATTAGATTGGCTTTGGCGGCCTTGTCTAATTTTTTGTAAACAGTAGGCAGAGATTTTTTAGCTTCGTCAAGATTTTTTTGGTCAACAAGTTTACGATACTGGCGAATCGTTTTTTTGAGGATGTTTTTCTGCGCTGCGTTTTTGGTGTAGCGTCGTTTATTTTGCCGTAAAGCTTTTTTTGCTCCTTTAATATTTGGCATAACGGTAACATTACTTTAATCTGGTAAAAATGTCAAAAAAAGATTAGTATGAAGTGATGATTTACAGCTTATCGGGGCGTTTAGTGGCTAAACGGGAAAATTTTGCCGTTGTTGATGTTGGCGGAGTTCATTACAGGGTTTTTGTTTCGCCGCGAACTCATCAGGCGTTACCGGATCGGGGAGAGGAGTTGAGTATTTTTACTTACTTAAATGTCAAAGAAGATGCGCTGGACTTGTTCGGTTTTTTAAGTGAGTACGATCGTAATTTTTTTACACAACTAGTTTCAGTGAGTGGCGTTGGTCCGCGAACGGCATTGGGCGTAATGGCAGTAGCGCCCACGGAACAGCTAGTAGCGGCGATTATTGAAAGTAAAGCGGATTTATTGACACGGGCTTCGGGAATTGGCAAAAAAACCGCCGAACGAGTGGTATTAGAATTAAAAACTAAACTAGCTGGCCTGGGGTCGGGGGAAATAGTAAAAGGAATGGAGTCGGATGTGGAATTAGAGGAGGCGCTGGTTAGTTTGGGCTATTCGCGCCTTCAGGCGCGCAGAACGATCGAGGCGATTGGTGAAAAAGAAACTAGATTGGAGGATCGCCTGAAGCAAGCGCTGAAAATAGTTAAAAACTAAACTTCTAAAAACTAAAATCTAAATACAAACTAAAACAATAAAAAAACTAAAAATATTTTTAGATGTTTAGATATTTAGAATTTAGATTGTATTTAGATTTTGAAAGTTTAGATTCTAGATTTTAATAGATATGATTATTTTTTTGAGAAAACTTTTTTATGCTATTCCTATTCTGCCACAATTTTATCATCTGATGTGGGCGTGGTTGGGGGCGGTTGTTTATTGCTTTCCCTCCCGTCAGATTTTTGTATTGGGGGTGACGGGGACAAAGGGAAAGTCCACGGTGTTAGAATTAATAAGTTTTACTTTAGAGAGAGCGGGATTTAAAGTAGCGATGCTGTCGTCTACTAAAATTAAAGTTAGTGGTGAAGTTGAAGAAAATTTAACGGAAAATACAATGCCGGGGCGCTTTTTTATCCAGCGTTTCTTGCGGCGGGCGGTAGATGCTGGCTGTAAGTATGCGCTGGTTGAAGTTACTTCCGAGGGCGTGGCGGCTAATCGCCATCGGTTTATCGACTGGGATGCGGCGATGTTTTTGAATTTACATCCGGAGCATATTGAGAGACACGGGAGCTTTGAGGTTTATAGAAATGCTAAGTTAAAATTTTTTGAATATGTTGCTTCAAAGCAAATCCCAAATTCTAAGCAAATCCCAAATTCTAAATTCAAAAACTTTTTTATTAATAAAGACGATGAGAATGCGGGGTTTTTTATTGAGGCGGCACGGGGGACATCCGATGTCCCATCCGTCATTCCGAGCGAACCCCGGACTCGATCCGGGGGAAGTCGAGGAATCTCAATGCGTGATGTTAGTGACAGCGATGAGATCTCTCGACACGAGTCAAACTCGGCTACGCAGGCTCGAGATGACGATAGAGTGATTCTTTTTTCTAAATCCAGTCTACCCAGTAAACTAATCGGCGAATTTAACAAGTACAACGTGGGGGCGGCGGTGGCGTTTGCGGAATCACAGGGTGTTGATGGGAAGATTATTGGGACAGCGGTGGTGGAGTTTCCCGGTCTACCAGGGAGAATGGAATACATTCAGCGCGAACCATTTTCTGTCGTAGTAGACTATGCTCATACACCAGACTCGCTTCGAAGCGTTTACGATACGCTTCGAAATAGTGACCAGTTTCCAGTGGCCAGTGACCAATCAGTGACCAGTGACCAAAGGTTAAAAAAACTTATTTGTGTTTTAGGAAGCGCTGGTGGGGGGCGGGATAAGTGGAAGCGGCCGGAGATGGGGAAGATTGCGGCGGAGTATTGCGATGAGATTATTTTGACTAATGAAGATCCCTATGATGAACAACCGGAAAAAATTATAAACGGTATTTTTTCCGGTTGTTCACAAACCCGAAACCCGAAACCCGAAACCCGAAAAATTATTGATCGTAAAGAAGCAATTGAGAAAGCTATTAGTTTGGCTAAGCCGGGCGATACGGTGGTGATTACCGGTAAAGGGAGCGAGAAGTTTATTCATATCGCCAATGGCAAAAAAATCCCATGGAGTGATAGAGATGTAGTGAGCCGTTTATGCACGGGTAGAAACGAATAAAGAATGCTAAAATATCAGTATTGATTGATTTAGAAAAATTTTTAAAACAACCCATAGAAAAAACTAATCTGCTAACAATAATATTAGTGGTTGTTTTGATTGCTTCGATTGTGGTGATAAGTGGAGCTGAATTGGCTAATTATATTGAGGCGGCGGAGAGGGGCGAGGGGTGGGTGGCTGTGTTTTGGAAGAGGGTAGAGCAGTTGGGGGTGAGCGATCAACGTATTATGGATATTTATAATACTTATCGTCAGCGGGGTTCAGCGCCAGCGGTTAAATTATTTATTGACGATTTAGAATATTTGAAACTAGAATACGATCAATTGCGTGCGGCTGAAGGGCGGGTTTTGAGATTTAGTAAGAATTTAAAACAGTTTTTAAAACCAGAGGAAGCTAATTTAATTGATGATTTATTGAAAGGGATAGC
>JBDRBW010000004.1:0-22907 GCA_043822345.1 Patescibacteria group bacterium | reverse complement strand
CACTAGAACAAGAGAGGGCATTGATTAATTTTGCCAAGAAACGGGGTTTACCTTTACCAGTACAGGGGTCGGGAACCTTTACGTGGCAGGCAAGGTTTTGGGAGATGGCGCGCAAGTGCAACGATCCGCGAATAGAAGCGGCTTATCAGAATGGCCGTAAATATACTTTATTGCCAGAAGGCGATTGGAAAGAACTTTTTAAGGCCTTACGCAACGCGGAACTTAGAGTTTCTAGATTAAAAAATACATTAGCAGAGTTTTTATCTGCAGATGAGATAAATAATATTTTAAGGGGAGTTTTTTTACCTACGGATCAAGAAGTTTTATTAAAACAAGTAATTGAAACTCGTAAGATACCAACCAAAGGTTGGATGGCATTATTTTGGGAGGAAGCATTAAAAACTAATGATCCTAGAGTAGTGGAGGCGCATAATCTTTTTGTTAAAAAGGAGTCGTCAACTGTATGGAAACCGTTACTGTCCAATAAACTTCAAATAGAATTTGATGAACTACAATCAGCCGCTTCTAAAGTATCAAAACTCAAGAACGATTTGTCCAAGTTTTTCATTAAAGAAAATCTTGATGAGTATGTGAAATTTATTATCTCTCCTTTTGAGCAAGAGGAGAGATTATTGGAACTTGCCGATGATTTTGGGATTAATCTTGGCCAATCGCCGGGCTGGGAGCGGCGGTTTTGGTTGAGAATAGGAGAAATGCAAAGTCCTCAGGCGCAAGCGGCTTTTGGCGCGCATTTTAGTAGGCCACAAAGCGAGTGGATTAGATTATTGGAGGAATTAGAGTGGGAGGATGGAGTTAGCGCTGCTAGAGAATTTTTAGATAGTAAAAATGCCGAAAAGAATGTGGTTGCTTTAAAAAAGCAATTACGAGAGGCGCTTGTTGAATATAAAATCAGGCATTCAGGGGCGGTTTTTAGAGTCGATAGTGTTATGGAAAATATAACCAGGTTTTTTCAAGCAGAAGTATCTTCGCCATTTGCTAGGGAAAATTACTTAAAAGAATGGATCAGTGGTACTTTGACAGATAATTTTAATATTCCTCAAGTTTCTCTTCGTAATGATTTTGGAAATATAGTTAAACAAGTCCCCCCGGCAATTGACAAGAAATTAGTTGCCGTTCGAACGAAAATGGTGCGTCTGCAAATTTATTGGGAGGAGATTGCTAAGACATTTAAAATTTTTGACTTAGAGGATTCTTGTATTCGATTGGGTATGTTGTCAGACAAGCAGGTGGCGATTGTGAAAAAAACTCAAGGATTGTTTGCTGACAATATGTTGGTTTTAGAAAATGAGATGGAAGGTATTTTAACAGAGTTCCGACAGTTAAATCTTGCTTCTGAAGAAGAGTTGTTTGCTTATGTTAAAAAAACAACTCCGATCGCTGATGATCAGATCAGGTTTTTAGTAGAAGGGGGCGAGAATAGCGTGGTGGGGCGAGCGATAAAAGACACATTAGAGGAGTCCGATGAGATTTTAAAAATAATTAAGCAAGGGCGAAGCATTATCAATGGCCCGACTTATATTAGTGTTAAACTCTGTCGTTTTTCAAAATTAACCGCGCTTGTTAGGTCTAAACCTATTTTAACTATTGTTCCAGTTTGTCTCGCCTTCCTCTGCCTCGACCAAGTCACCAACGCCTTTGCTAAATGTCCCAACCCTCCTAGTCAGGAGAGATTAGAAGAAGCAAAAGCCAAAGGAAAGAAGGTAGAGCAACATCTACAGATAATCCAAGCCATGAGAGATGAAAACAGAGACACTCAAGTGATAGCGGAAGAAATAAAGAGGTATAATGAGGAGTATAAGGACTTTATGCAATCTCTGTCTAATATAAAGGATAAGTGTTATCCAACAAATAAATGAAAATGAAGCGATTACATATTTTGGTATTGGTGGTTGTTTTAGTTATTGGGGGAAATGTTTGGATATACTACCAAAAAATTGTTATACAAGCGGTCGAAGGGGATGTGTTTAATGATGTTTGGGGTGAATTAATTCAATTTTATAATGATCCCGAAACAAATATGTCTATCACCAAGAAGGAAGAAATGTTAAGAATGATGAGATCAACAAATGTGAGAGATTGGGTTAGCGATCTTATGACGGATAATTACTTTAATTCACTAGTGACTAGCGAACAAAAAGATATTTTATTTCGCACCTTGAAAAGTAGAATTTTTTATAATAGTCAAACCTCCCTTCCTAAAGATTTTAGATTTGTGCGAGCACTTTTTAATAGTTCTATTTTAGAAACAGGCGAAGGGACGGTTTTATCACAGGCGCTTGAAATGGTTCAAAAATATAAAGGTAAGCAATTACCGCTTCCCTATACCACCGAGTCCAGACAGTTTTTGGAGGCGTTAGATGTAATTGAGGGAGCGGTTAAGGCGTCAGGAATTACTCGCCGGACTTTTTTACAGACATTACAATCATTATTGCCAGCATCTAAATTATGCCGAAATCTGGGTCAGGAATTTATAGGCCAACAAACAAAACTAGCTGTTTGGAAGGACTCGTTAGTTGGTTTTTGTGAAGAAAGTGGAGTTTGTGCTATTACTCAATCCAAGAAATTAAAAGACACTATTGATGAAATATTACTTAAGGGCCATCTTTCGATTGAGGAGTCCTCTCGGTTGCAGAGTATTTTGCGCCAAGCCGATGACTTAGGCATTAATATTAATGACTTGACTCATTTTGATGTTTTTGTGGATGATTTTGAATTGATTTATCCGGGGGCGATAACCGATGCGCAAAAGCAACGAGTTATTGAAAATATTAAAAGGGGCAATCCCGCGGCTAATGAAGTTTATCAACCAAACTATCAAATTGTTGAGGTGACCGACGATTTTACGGCGGAGATTAAACAATTAGAAGATGTGATTAGCGAGAACAAAAAGGCGCTGGAACGGATGCGTATTTTGAAAAACACCGGCGAGTTAGACAGAATCTTCATTCCCGCCGGTTTTTCCGGCGAACAGCTGGCGAGAATTAATGAGGCCTTGGCTAACGCAAAAGAATTTGACGGTAGATTAATAGATCTGATGGATAATTTATTGCGCAAACAAGAAGAGGCGTTGAGTTTTTTGAAGAATGGCCGGCCAGACGTCACCAATGCTATTTTACGGGAAATTGGCGGTTTATTGGAGCAAAAAAAGGGTCTTTTAAGAGAGTTTAATCGAATGAGAAATATTTTATTAAAAGGATTGGCTTTGGGTTCGGGACTAACGCCGGAAATGGTTGCCTTTGTGAGAAATTTAGGAAACACATTGGAGCGACGGGTTGATGTTGCCGGCAAGATGTCTAGGAGATTTACGTTTTTAAGGATGACGTCATTGTTGAAATATTCTTGTCTTACAGTGGTCTTCATCTGCCTCGACCAAGCCACCAATGCCTTTGCTAAATGTCCCAATCCTCCTAGTCAGGAGAGATTAGAAGAAGCTAAAGCCAAAGGAAAGAAGGCGGAACAACATCTACAGATAATCCAAGCTATGAGAGATGAAAACAGAGACACTCAAGTAATAGCGGAAGAAATAAAGAAGTATAATGAGGAGTATCAGGACTTTATACAATCGCTGTCAGGTATAAAAAATCAATGTTATCCAACAAATAAATGAAAATGAAGCGATTACATATTTTGGTATTGGTGGTTGTTTTGGTTGTGGGAGTGGTTGTTGGGGGGTTGGTAGTAAATAGTCATTTTGTGAAAGCATCTGGAGCTGGTAGTTTAGTAGGTGGACTGAAGTTTGGCGGGAAGATTTTTTTCAACGTTGCTTTTTTTAAGGTTGCAATAATACTCGATATTTTAAAAGGAGATACTCTTAATGAATATATTTGGAGACAGTTATTTCAAGTGCGTACTCTGTGCGGTACTACGGGCGATACCTATTTATTCGGTTCTGGTAAAGCGTTGAAGAAAGTTGTCCAGGATTTGCTTTTTATAGGCCAGGAAAAAATATTAAAAAATATCATATTTGATACTGCGCAGGAGAGAGAAGCGGTAGGGGATTCATTATTGTATTTGAAGACCTGCTTAGTTGAGGGGGGTAAAACTGATCAATGGGAAACATTTATTAATAATCGGCAAGGGGCAGTTGATTTTAAGGATGCTATTTCAACTGTTTATGGAGCGGATATTGAGACATTAATTACGGAGGCGCAAGCAAGAGAGGCGGCGATATCAGCGATAACACAAGATGCAATTTTTAAAAACCTAAAGGCAGATGAGAGATATTGTCTTGAACGCCATAAGCGAGGCATTGATTTACTAATCGATAATTTACGCCTTTTATTAAAAGCGCGGCACGAATTGATTGATAAGGTTAAAAAACTAATAAAATCATCTGATGATGTTGTAATAGAAAATTTAGTTAGCGATTTTAAGAATGACCCTTGGGTAGCGGAGTTTATTCAGGGACATATTCGTTTACAAAGATTAGAAAAGCAGTTTAATGCCATAGAGTCATTAATTAAAGAAGCTGGTCGTTTACGTTGCGTTGATAAACAAGGTGTGTCAATAATAGTTAGGTTAATGGAGCGACGTGGGCGTTTGGGTGTTATGATTAATCAATTGATTATTACTTTGGGTCGGGATATAAGAGGGGGTAAGGGCAAGTGCTTATCGGGTGACTATGGACTTGAATTGGTCAAGTATTGCCGGTTTGTGAGAATGTTTTATGGTATCAAGGATAATTTTAATAGTAGTTTTAGTGGCGAAGCGAAGGAGGTAGCCAACACATTGGTAGATATAGCCTCGTTATCTAGCAATATCGAATTATTACAGAAGCAGATTAATAGTGAAATTGATGAGATGAAGATTAAGTGTAATTTGTATAACATAACCAACATCGACGATTTTATAAGAAAGAATATAATACCAGTTTTATAATGAAACTAACTTTTTATGGTGGGATTAATAAGGTAACTGGGGCGAATTACTTGTTGGAATTAGATTCCCGCCTACGCCTGCCCGCAGTTGCTACAGCGTTGCAGGCGGGCGGGAATGACAGGAGTAGATTTTTAGTGGATTGTGGGTTAGAGCAAGGAGGGTATTATTCGGGCGCCAGCAACTGGCGGCCATTTCCTTATAATCCACAGGAGATTAAGGCGGTTTTTATTACCCATTCTCATATTGATCATATTGGTAAGTTGCCGCGTTTGTATAAGGAAGGTTTTCGGGGCAAGGTTTTTTCAACGCTGCCTTGCCGAGATTTCGCCGAATTACTACTTTATGACTCCCAGCATATTTTATCATTGGAAGCGGAGCGGGAGCGGAAGCTATTATTATATGAAGAGAAAGATATTAAAGGCCTGATGAAATTATGGGAAGGAGTGGAATATTATCAGCCAGTGCGAGTTGATGATTTGGAGGCGATTTTTTACAACGCTGGACATATTTTAGGGTCGGCGTTCATAAAGATAAATAATATTGTGTTCTCTGGTGATTTGGGGAATAGTCCAGCGCCGATTATTGGCAATAAGGACGAATTGCCGGAGGCGGATTATTGTTTAATTGAGGCGGCTTATGGCGATCGTATTCATGAAAATATTGCGGAGCGGAAGGGGGAGATAGAGAATATAATTGGGGAAACAATTAAGGCGGGCGGGACACTAATGATCCCCGCTTTTGCGATGGAACGGACCCAGCAGTTGATTTTTGAGATAGAGGATTTAGTGGAGTCGGGATGGATTCCCGAGACGCCAATTTTTGTGGATAGCCCTTTAGCTATCCAACTAACAATGGTCTATAAAAAACACCAAAAATATTTTACTAAAAAAGTAATTGAAAAAATTACTCCGGAAAATCCCCTACTTAGTTTTCCGGGGTTGAAACAAACTTTGGAAAAACAGCAGTCAATGGCGATTAACGATGTGCCGGCGCCTAAAGTGATTATTGCCGGAGCGGGGATGATGCAGGGAGGCAGGATTTTACATCATTTGAAACGTTACCTACCCGACCCCAAAAGCGCGTTATTTATAGTTGGTTATCAGGCAGAAAATTCTTTGGGGAGAAAGATATTGAATGGCGCTAAGAAAGTTAAGATTCATGGCAAGATAGTGTCGGTTAAGTGCCGAGTAAAAGCGATTGGCGGTTACTCGGCTCACGCTGACCAGCCACAGTTGCTCAACTGGCTGCGGCCGCAAAAAGATGTTTTACAGAAGGTTTTTGTGGTACAGGGCGAGGCGGAAGCGAGCATAGTATTGGCGGGGAAGATTAGAAGCGAGCTAGCGGTGTCGGCAGAAATTCCGAGATTGGGGCGTAGTTATGAAATGTAATGGATCCCGCATCAAGTGCGGGATGACAGAAAGACTGTTATAATGAGAACATGGTCAAAAAGGTTCATAAACACATTATCAAGTATAAGATAGCTGTTTCCGGTGCGGCGGAGACGGGGCATTGTGATAAAAGCGCTATAGAAAAAGCGGAGCAGGTTGGCCGGGAAATTGCCAAGATGGGTGCGGTGTTGATGACCGGCGCCACCACTGGCATTCCCTACTGGGCGGCTAAGGGAGCAAAGGCCGAGGGCGGTTTGGTTTTTGGTTTGTCTCCGGGAGCGTCTGAAGCCGATCACGTTAAGAGTTATCGCCTGCCGGTTGATTATCATGATGCTATTATTTTTACCGGTTTTAATTATGCGGGGCGTAATTTGTTATTAACCCGATCGGCGGAAGCGGTAATTGTTATCTGTGGCCGGATCGGCACCTTAAATGAATTCACGATTGCTTTTGAAGATAAAAAAATTATTGGTGTACTGGAGGGCACTGGTGGCACCGCCGATCAATTAAGAGAAATTATAGATAAGTCCCATCGAGGACCGGGTAAGGTGATATTTTCGTCCAATCCCAAAAAACTAGTTGAGCAAGTCGGAGAGATGATTAAAAAGGATCGGTATGGTGTTTGATATATTGGAACCATTTTTTCAATTACTTTTAGCGACGATTTTAGGCGGATTGGTGGGGATAGAAAGGGAATTAGCCGGTAAGACGGCTGGTTTGCGGACTTATGCTTTAGTAGCTTTGGGTTCGGCGTTGTTTTCTCTAATGTCTAAAATGGCATTTGTGGAGTATATTGGCTTAACTAATCTTGATCCGGCGCGGATTGCGGCGCAGATAGTGGTTGGTGTTGGTTTTATTGGCGCCGGCGTAATTATTTTTAATCGTTCTCATGTTAAAGGCATTACAACAGCGACGGGTTTGTGGGTGGCGGCGGCGATTGGTATGGCGGTGGCTTATAGGTTTTATGCTCTGGCGGTATTTACCACGTTTCTCACACTTGTTATCCTGGGGGTATTGTGGTGGTTTGAAATTTATTTGGATAAAAATTTTCATATAAAAAAAACCAAAGATGAATAAAGTTATTTTTTCTATTGGCATCATGGCCGGCACTATTATTGGCGCCGGTGTTTTTTCGTTGCCTTACATTTTTATGCAAATAGGCGTGTTGAATGGCTTGGTTTTTTTAGTGGCGATGGCGGTGGTGATGGCGTTGTTTCATCTCTTTTACGCTGATTTAGTGGTAACAACTCGGGGCCGTCATAATTTTGTCGGTTTTATGAAGATTTATTTAGGTAAAGCGGGGATGGTTTTTGGCATCATTACCTCGGTTATTCAGATGATGTTTGTGTTGGTGATTTACTTGGTGTTAGTGAAGAGTTTTATTGCTTTAATTTTCCCCACTAGCTACTCTCCGGGAGGTGTGTTGTTATTTTGGATATTGGGCTCAATAGTGGCCTGTTCTACTTTACGCCGCTTAGCAATGATAGAGTTTTTAGTGGCGGCGGGAATGGTGGTGATAATGGCCTTGGTGTTTGTTTTTGCTCTACCTAGTTTATTTGAGGTTTCTTTAAACAATGCTGTTTTGGGCGTTGGCAATTTTCTACTGCCAATCGGCCCATTGTTTTTTGCTTTAGCGGGCAGAGTGGCAGTGGTTGAGGTGGTGCGAGAGCTGGGTAAGGGGCAAAAAAAGAAGATTAAACTTTCAATTATACTGGGAACAATATTACCCGCTTTGATTTACGCGCTGTTTATTTTGGCGGTGGTTGTTTTGTCAGGTAGTGTGACATCGGATGCGGTTTCGGGATTGGTGGGTAATTTGCCATTGTGGGTTTTGGCGCTAATCAGCGTTTTGGGATGTTTAAGTTTATGGAGCTCTTACACAATAATCGGTTTTGATGTCAACGATATTTTAAAAGTTGATTTGAAGATTCCCGCTTTTTTGAGAGTTGCTTTTATCGTACTGGCGCCGATGGTATTTTATATGCTTGGTTTTCAAAACTTTATCAAACTAGTTACCTTTGCGGGAGCGGTGTTTACGCCGATTGTGGCCGTCTTGATTATTTTAATGTGGTTTAAGGCGAAGAAAAGATATGGCCAGATGGCTTTGTTGAAAAATATGCCAGGATGGGCGATGGTTGCGTTGACGATATTTTTTGTTATTGTTTTAGTTGACCAGATTTTGAAGATAGTATGGCCGATGCTTACATAAAACTAGCGGCGTGGGTGCTGATCGCGCTTTTAGTTAGCTTAATAAACAGGCGTTTTATTTTTTTTGCGTTGGTAGCTGGCGGGGTAGTGCAATCAATAATCGGCTTTTTTCAGTTTTTTTGGCATAGAGATTTGGGTTTACAATGGCTAGGAGAGTCGGTATTGCGGCCGGATAATTTAGAAGTGGCGAGAACTTATTTGGGCTCCCCCGCCTTCGCCGAAGGCTTCGGCGGGCAAGGGGAGGGTTTGTTGTTGCGGGCCTATGGTACTTTTCCCCATCCCAATGTTCTGGCGGCGTTTTTAGTGTTGGCGTTGATTGCTAGTTACTATCTCTTTTTTCTTTATAGAAATGTCGACTATAGTCACGGCCGTGACTATAGTCGACATTTTATTTTAGCTTTATTAACAGGGGTAATTTTTATTCTTTGGCTTGGCCTTTTATTAACATTTGCCCGAGTTGGGTGGTTGATTGCGGGTTTGGCGACAGCGGGTTTTTTAGTTGTTCAAGGTTCAATCTCCCAATATTGGGGATGTCGTAAGTCCTCAGGACTTACGACATCCGATCGCCAAGGGCGATGTCGCCTTTGGCGACTTGAGGTTGAACCTTGTAAAATACTTATAGTGATAATCATTGTATTATTAATTGTTTTATTTTCTATTTTTCACTGGGCGATTATTCCGCGCCTGGCGACTCTAACCCCTGATAATTTTACGGTGCAGGAGCGATTGGGTGATTATCGGTTGGCGTGGCAGATGATTAAAGAAAAGCCGTGGCTTGGCTATGGATTGACATTAAATATGGGAGAGCGGCCGATTCATAATTTATATTTGTTAATTGCGACGGAGGTTGGGTTGGTGGGGTTGGCGGTGTTTTTGATATTTGTGGGGTGGTTGTATTTTAGAAATATAGTCATCCTGAGACAAGGTCGAAGGATCTTAAAAGATTCTTCCTGCCCGCAAGTGTTACAGCGTTGCAGGCGGGCGCTTACGCTCAGAATGACGAGTTTGCTTATGCTAACCTGTTTATTGCTGTATGGATTTTTTGATCATTTTTTGTGGACACTGCGGCCGGGGTTGGGGATGTTTTGGTTAGTTGTGGGAATGCTGTTATAGCGTTTAGGGTTTAGCGTTTAGGGTTTAGGTGTGTTATACATATTTGTATGCGTTTAGATCTTGTATTTATCTATCTAGTCAACCGATTCTGGTATCGGTTGTTTTCTTTTTTTAAGAACTGGTACTGGCATTCATTGTTGAATGTTAAAAAAGTGGTGGAAGCGGTTTTTTGGTGGACGGATAATGTACCGGTGGTTAAGTGGATTAGCCGTGTTGTGTTCATAATGTTCGCGATTTTTGTTTATGTGGTTTGGGCGATGATCCCAATTTATTTAGTGCTACGGCTGTTATGAGGAAATTATATTTCAAAAATTTAAGATTAGAGATGGGAGCCGGCGGGAGGTTTGTTGTCCGGTTAGTTAGTTATATTTTTTATGGTTCATTGGCGGCCGCTTGTTTTGTGATGCTTTTTGCCGAACTGGAGTTTATGCGTAGCGCGGGAGTTTTTTTATTGTTATTTCTGATGGATCGGTTGATTCATATTGATAAGGCGGAGGAGCCATTGGCGCATATGCCGGATGAGGGAAGAATTAATTTAGATATATACTTGGCGCCGTCGGCGTTGGCGGTGTTAGAGAAAGCGGTGGAAAAAACTTATCTGTTAGGCGGTAGTTTTTCTCAGTGGATGGCGCGGCAGTGTTTGACTCGTCCGGAGATTAAGAGCGATCTTCGCAAGTTTGGTGTTAGGTGGCAGGATGTGGATAAAAAAGCCAAGGAAATTATTAAACAGGAGCAAAAAAATAAAGAGGTGAAACGAGCAACAAAAAAGGAAACTTTGTTATTGGCAGAAAAGTTAGCGAAGACAGCTTACCGGTTAGCGGTGTTAAAAAATAATAAATATATTGATGTAGGGAATTTATTTGCGGCGTTGGATAACTGCAGTGTGGTAGGATTAGATAATGGCGATTAATCTATTTCGTAAGTTTACTGTCGGGCGGGTGGTGCGGATGTTTATTTTGTCCGATTTGGCATTATTAAGTGGCTGGGGTTTAGTCGGTCCGATTTTCGCTGTTTTTATTCTTGAGAGAATTGAGGGCGCTACGATAATCGTGATCGGCGCATCGGCGGCAGTTTATTGGATTACTAAGGCAATTGTCCAGTTACCGATTGCTAGTTTTTTAGATAGCACCCCCAGTGAAAAAGATGATTTTGCTGTTTTGGTATTAGGCTTAATATTAGTGGGTTTTTCCGCCCTCGGTTTTATTTTTATTGATCAGGTTTGGCAGTTGTATTTAGTGCAGTTTATCCATTCAATTGCTTTTGCGATGTATACACCGGCGTGGTCGGGGATTTTTTCGCGCCATTTGGATAAGCACCATGAGGCAATGGAGTGGTCAATGGATAATGCTGGCATCTCCTTGGCGACAGGCGTTACCGGTTTATTGGGCGCTCTTTTAGCAACTTGGCTAGGATTTAACATAATCTTTATTGCTTGTTCATTCTTATCTTTTGCGGCGGCGGCGATTACTTTTTCCGTGCCGCGAGTGGTTTTCCCTCACCGAATCCACAAACCAGGTTTTAATATCCGCAACCACAAACCAATCGCCAGCAGCCACGAGTGAGTTATTGAAGCGAGTATTACAGTAGTTGCTCGAAAAACCGGGCTCGGCTCACTCCCCGCCTGCCATCGCTACGCTTTGGCGTTGGCGGGCAGGCAGCGGTGAGCCGTCCCTTGCTCTCAATCGTTTGAGTCGCCTACGGCGACACCAAGCTCAAACGATTTCCGAGACATTTTTCTCTGCAACTCTGCAATACCCACTTCCACTCACTCGAGGCTTTATTTTGAAAAAAAACGGCTCATAGGGGTGAGCTGTTTCCGGTTTTGTGTTATTGGTCAAAAAGAGGTGTTTTCATTGAAAGCATGGTAGGTGTCATCAATCTTGTAAAAGGACGTAGGAAGCGGTCCGTCGTGTTTAATAAGAACGATTCGTTCTTTACCACTCAGGTCTTTTACTTGTACTATTCTGGAGCTAAAGTATTCCACACCTGCATCGACATCGAAGTACGTTTTATAAATAACATAATCTTCCAAAACTCTGCTACTAGCCGGATAGCCACGACCACGCGCCTCACTATATTTCTCGATACTACTTAGACTTAACTTCAAAAACATGAAGGATCCCAGCAAAACGAAAGCTGCCCATCCGATAATACTAGTGGTCAGTCGGTCTTGTAGATAAGCGCATGTTAGACGCCACGTTACTGCGGTAACAAGAGACAATCCCTTAGTTTGAGTTATATTAACATGCCAAAATTTAATTTACAACTATAATCCTTTCATCCAACAGACTAAAGGCGAAGCGCTTACTTAGCCAACTAACGAGCAAAAAGAAGATTTCTTTAGAAAAACAAGCTGTTTGAGTCTCACATACTTATATGTACGCGATCGCGTACATATAAGTATGTGGTCGAGTTCTTGTTTTTCTTAGAAATATTCTTTGAGTGAAGTTAAGTTGGCTTAGTAATAAAGCGGTCTGTTGAATGAAAGGATTGTAGTTGCATAAAATGTTACAATGGGAAATATGACAAACCAAGAGATTGCGAAAATTTTTTATGAGATCAGCGAGTACCTGGAGATGCAGAATGAGCCTTTTAAACCCCGCGCTTATAGGAGAGCGGCAGAGGCAATTGGTGGTTTGCAAGAGAGCTTGGCTGATATTTATGAGAGGGAAGGGCTAAAAGGATTAGAGGATGTCCCTGGTGTCGGTGTTTCTATCGCCGAGAAAATAGAAGAGCTGTTAGAAACGGGAAAGTTGAAATACTATCAGCGATTAAAAGAGAAGATGCCGGTGGACTTGGCAGAGTTGAGCGCGGTGGAAGGTTTGGGTCCGAACAATATCAAAATTTTATATAAGAAGCTGGGTATTAAAAATATAAAGCAATTGGAACAGGCGGCTAAGCAAGGAAAGATTAGAAGGTTAGAGGGTTTTGGCGAAAAGAAAGAGAGAAATATTTTGCGGGGCATTGAGTTTTTGAAAAAATCCGGCGGGCGTTTTTTATTGAGCGTGGCCTTGGCGCAAGCCAGAGAAATAGAGGGGCGATTACAAAGAATAAAAGGTATTAAAAAGGCGGTAGTGGCAGGGTCGGTGCGGCGGCGAAAAGAGACGATTGGTGATTTAGATTTTTTAGTGGCTACAACCGACAAGCAGGCGACTGATAAAGTAATCGATTTTTTTGTTTCAATGCCGGAGGTGGCGGTGGTGTTTGCTAAGGGCGATACCAAGGCGGCGGTTAAGTTGAAAAATGGATTGGATGCCGATTTGCGTGTGGTGCCGGAGAAATCTTACGGAGCGGCATTAAATTATTTTACCGGTTCCAAGGACCACAATATCGCTTTAAGGAAAATCGCTATTAAGAAGGGGTATAAATTAAATGAATATGGATTATTTCGAGGCCAGAAATGGGTTGCCGGTAAGAATGAGGAAGAGATTTATAAGAAATTAGGATTGGAATACATTGAGTCGGAAATGAGAGAGATGACGGGGGAAATCGGCGTAAAATTACCACAATTGATTGATTATAGGGATTTGAGGGGAGATTTACAGATTCAGACCGATTGGTCTGATGGGAATAATTCTATTGAAGAAATGGCGAAGGCGGCGGTTAAAGCGGGATTGGAATATATTTTAATTACCGACCATACTAAGCGACTAGCGATGGCTAATGGCTTAGATGAGAAGAGGATATTGAAGCAGATGAAAGAAATTGACCAGGTGAACGAGCGTTTAAAAAAACAGAAGATAAAAATAAAAGTATTAAAAGGAAGCGAGTGTGATATTTTGAAAGACGGAGCGATGGATTTATCCGATAAGGTTTTGTCTAAACTAGACATTGTTGGCGGGGCGGTTCATTCTCATTTTAATTTATCTAAAAAAGAGCAGACCGAGCGATTAAAAAAGGCAATGGCTAATCCGCATGTGGATATTATTTTTCATCCGACGGGACGATTAATTAATAAGCGTCCGGCTTATGATTTGGATATGGAGGAGATTATTAAAACTGCCAAGAGAACTAAGACGGTTTTAGAAATTGACGCCTTTCCCGATAGGCTTGATTTGAAAGATGAATATATTCACCAGTGCGTTGACGCAGGGGTGCGAATGTCGATTAGCTCCGACGCTCATTCAGCCGATCATTTTTCTGTGTTAGAATATGGTATTGCCCAAGCAAGGCGTGGTTGGGCGACAAAAAAGGATATAATAAATGTATGGTCATTAACAAAAATGTTGAAAATGACAAAGAGTGGAAGAGAATAATTTCTGCTGGCTTAGTTGTGTATAGAATGACCAGTGAGGGCCCGAAGTTTTTATTGCTGTATCGAGGACGGGGCGCTTGGGATATGCCAAGGGGAAGGATGGAAACTAGAGAGCGGAGCTTAGAAACGGCTTTTCGTGAAGTAGAGGAGGAAACGGGATTGAGAAGGAGCGATCTAGATGTAAAGAGAAATTTTAAGATGCACGAGAAGTTTCCTTATTCCAGAACAGGAGCGGGAAAAATTTTTAAGATAGTGATTTTTTATTTGGCGGAAACCAAGAAAAAGCAGATTGAACTTTCACGCGAACATGAGGGTTACGGTTGGTTTAGTTTATACGAAGCTAATAAATATCTTGGCCGTTATCGGGTGCGGAAAAGTATTCTTAGAAAGGCATGGGAGCATATAAGGCGCTTCTAACCCCGTCGTCATTCCGAGCTTGTCGAGGAATCTTTAAAAATATTCTCCGGCAAGTGAGAGAAGGAAAATCGCTAAAAAATTAAAGAGAAAAGTTACCATAATAAAAACTCTGGTGGTTGCTTTTGACATACCGATGATAGCCAGAGCAATCTCGTCGGGGAAAAGCGGTAGGGCTACCAGGAGACCCCCTGTTAAAGCCATTGAAAAACGAATAATTTTTGACTTAAAGAGATGCATAATCCGTTCTTTTCTACTCTTTTTGATTCCACAGAGAATGTCGTCAAAGAGGCGGTCGCGGACAAAGTAAAAAATTATTGAGTCACCGAGTACAGCGCCAGCGGCGCCGATGAGAGAGATGAGAAAGATAGAGTTGAACTGGGCTAGTTTGACTAAAAAGGCGATGGCGGGGGGGGTAGTAAAGGCGGAGGTAAAAAAGAAGCCAGCGATAAAGGCGCTAACTAGCCGACCTTGTGATAGGGAGGCAATAAATTGGTCAATATAATTATTTTGCCAGATAAAAACAGCAAAAATAGCGCTGACACCGATGAGCGCCAGATCCCTGTTTAATCTATAGTTATTACCCTTGAGCATTACTTAATAGTAACACTTTCCAAAATCTTTTTGAAAACTTCCGGATTATTTTCGGCGAGGTCGGCGAGAGTTTTTCTATCCAGTTTAATGTTATTTTTTTTGAGAGCGGCGATAAATTTACTATAGGACAAATTTTCACTGCGAGACGCGGCGCCTATTTTAGTTTGCCATAAAGCGCGAAAGTCGCGTTTTTTCTCTTTACGACCGCGAAAAGCGTGTGTCCATGCGTGAAGCAGGGCTTCTTTGGCGGCTCGTTCTTTGCTTTTGCGTCCCCAGCGAAATCCTTTGGTGTGTTTTAGAATATTTTTTCGGGTTTTTACCGAAGTTGTTCCTCTTTTAACTCTAGGCATAGATTTATTTTTGGGCTAAAAACTCTTTAAATTTCTTTTCATAACCCTTAGCGATTGAGCGTTCGTTTTTTTTCTGTTGTAATTGTTGGCCGGTTTTTTTAGATCGAAAATGATCGACGGCTACCTGTCGCCGCTTTAACTTACCTGTTTTAGTAACTTTTATTCTTTTGGATACGGATTTTTTCATAAAACATTACGTCATCCTGAGCGTAAGCGAAGGATCTTCGAAAGATTCTTCACTTTGTTCAGAATGACTATATCTTATTTCTTCTGTATTTGCACCATGATGCCGCGGCCGGCGAATTTTGGTTCCATGGTGATTTTGTGCTCGGTTATCATTTCTACTAAAAAGTTTATCAATTTTTCCTTAGCGAATGGTTTATGAGCTTTTTCTCTACCTTTTAGCACCATAACTATCCTTACCGGATGGCCTTTGGTCAAAAAGTCATTAGCTCTTTTAGCCTTGGTTAATAGATCGTTTTTTGCAGAGCGAACACTGATTTGTATCTGTTTTATATCCCGATCTTTTTGTTGGGCTTGCTGTTTTTTTATTTTCTTCTCTTGTTGGTAGCGGTATTTATCAAAATCGAGAATGCGAGCGACTGGCGGCTTGGCAAAAGGCGAAACTTCAATTAAATCAAGGTCTTTTTCTTGCGCCAATTTCAATGCCTCTTCCTTGGATAGGTTGCCTAAATTTTGACCGCCGTCATCAATCACCATCAGCTCCGGCGCGGTTATTTCGTTGTTGATTTTTACTTTCTTATTAATAAAGATGAGTATATGTAAAAATATGGCTTTAGTCAAGCCATATTTCAGTATTTAACTATAGAGCGAGGAGTTTTCTAAGGATTTCTAATTCAATAGTGGCGCCGTTGATGCCGACGTGAGGCATTGGTTCTTCGGGGATGCCGAAGAATTTACACAACTCGCTTAACTTGAGGGATTTTACGCCCGGTAATTTACCCTCTCTTTGCTTGCCCCAGGCAATAGAAAACAAATCGAGGCGGTGGTAGTCCATAGGGTCTTTGACGCCAGTTTTGCGAAATGCCTCCTCAACAAATTGCCAATCGAAACTCACAGGACTAGCGAGAAAAACAGCGTCTTTTGTGAGTTCGGCATATAATTTCATTACAGATTTAAGGTTGGGGGCGTCTCGCCAATCAGCTTCGTTGTAACCATTAATTTTTAATGCTTCGGCTTCGGCAGTTTCAGGATGTTCAGGTTTTACTTTATAATCCAACGAATACTTTATTATATTCAAATCGCTTTGTTCAACTACGAGCAGGCCGATATCAATAATTTCGTGCCGCCGCACATCCAAGCCGGTGGTTTCTACGTCGGTAATTGCTAAGGGTCTTTTGTTAAAGTCCATTTTTTCTCCTTTCGTTAACGTAACTAGTACATAATAATCCAAACAACAAAATAAAACAATCTTTGTCCCTTATAACTACGGCTGTGGTTATAGGGGACGGGATGCGATTTGTAGTCAGTGTAATTTTATTAATACTTATCTAGACAGATAAGGTTAATGAAACTAAGGCTCGCATAAGTCACAGACTATTGATTTTATTGTCAAGTTTTGCTATACTGCGGGCAGTATTGTTGGTCTCCAAAAACCCGTTTTGAAGGAGGTGTGTGATGGTGTTGTGTGCTCTTGGCGGCGCGTTGATTGGTAGTGGATTGCAAGTTCTAAACAGCAATACGCCACTTTACTCAAAATCAGTTGCCACAGCAAATGTGTGTGTCGGCATACTCATTTGTTCTCATCGGCACAATAACCCCAAGTTGGTGGTTCTAACGAGAAGAAATGGGCTTACCAGTTGTTCCTAACAACTGGTTTTTTGTTACCCACTTGATTGAATTATACATTGTAGCAAAAGTTTATTTTTATAAATTAAAACACTTACCGAAGTCCAACTTCGGTAAGTGTTACTTAAATGTTTTTATCTAATAGAATAAAGTGACAAGTCTGACTTGTCTACCTCGCAAACTCAACTCCTGCGGAGCCGAGCTTGACTTGGTGGAGATGGCGGTATCGAAACCGCGTCCGGATTATATCCGTTAAATTATCTACAAGCTTAGCTAAGTTAATTGAAGCCGATTGTTTAAAAACTTAGCGAAACAACAAAAAGCTTTTGCCAACTAGAATGTCATTGCAAATCGTTGGCGGCTTTGCAATTAAGCTCGATGGTTGACACCGGACACTATCTATCAAGCGTCAATAGGCCGATGCCCGCATTTTAAGCGTAAGCTAACGCAGGAATACGATTAACGTTGCCGTTTATCGAATAGTTAATTTTGGAAAGATTTAAAACTCTGCTTGCAAATTTAGTTTCAATAAACCGTCGAAGCCTGGCATCCCCGTAAAAATTTCACTTTCAGTTCTTTAATTTCTGCGCAATCTCTCTTTCAACATCTCTTTTCTTAATCACCAATCGCTTATCGGCTTTTTTCTTACTCTTGCCTAATCCGATTTCCAGCTTTATCAGATCACCCTTATTATACATCTTTATAGGCACTAATGTCAACCCTTTTTCCTGCGTTTTGCCAAGTAAAGTTTTAATTTCTTTAGCCGATAAGAGAAGACGGCGAGTTCTTTTGGAGTCGTATCCTTTTGGCGTATTAGCTGGTTGATAAGGGGGGATGTCGGCATTGAGTAGTTGCGCTTGATTGTTTTTAACAATCACAAAAGATCCCAATAAGCTGACGTGCCCGGTTTTAATAGCTTTGACCTCATGCCCTTTTAATTCGATACCCGCTTCGAATTTATCGGAGATAGTATAATCAAAGCGCGCTCTTCTGTTTTCCGCGTAAATCTTCATATTTCTAGATTAGCAATAAACGGCTCAATTTGAAACTGAGCCGTTTATTGTGTATAATAATCTGTAATGTCTAGATTCTATAATCCAAAAAGGGCGCGTGGTTTGTTTGATCCCGAGGCGGCGCAGTCCTTTCGAATTAGTCGATCAAAAATTGACTTGTTTTTAGACTGTCCACGTTGTTTTTATTTGGACAGACGACTAGGAGTGGCTCGACCACCTGGTTATCCTTTTAGTCTAAATAGCGCTGTTGATAAATTACTGAAAAAAGAATTTGATTCCCATCGGGTTAAGGGGAGCAGGCATCCGTTAATGGAGCATTATGGGATTGATGCTGTCCCTTTTCAGCATGAAAAGATGGATGAGTGGCGGGATTCGCTCTGCGCTGGCGCGCAGTACTTGCATCGGCCGACTAATTTAAATATTACCGGCGGTGTGGATGATGTCTGGGTGAATCCGGCGGGGGAGTTATTTATTGTAGATTATAAAGCTACTTCCAAAGATGGCGAGGTAACTTTAGATGCCGACTGGCAGATTGGCTACAAGCGGCAGATGGAGGTCTATCAGTGGCTATTCCGCAAGAATGGCTTTAAGGTGAGCGATACCGGTTACTTTGTTTATTGTAATGGCAGTACGGACAAGGAGGCGTTTGATGCTAAGTTGGAATTTGACGTGAAGATTATTCCTTATGTCGGCAATGGGGATTGGATTGAGCCGACGATAACCAATTTACATCGATGTCTGATGGATAATAAGATTCCCGAATCCGGCTCGGAATGCGATTACTGCGCTTATTGTGGCGCTATCAAAGACGTTGGATAAAAAGAGCGGGGTGGAATTGAAAACCCCGTCTTTTTGAGGTATTTTAAAGTAATGCTAAAGAACTTAAAGCAGTTCAATCTGCCGGAGATTGAGGAGAAGGTTTTGAAATTTTGGGAACGGGATAAGGTTTTTGAGCAGAGCTTAAAATTAAGGAGAGATAACAAGGAGTTTGTGTTCTATGAGGGGCCGCCGACGGCTAATGGCCGGCCGGGAACGCACCATGTTTTGGCGCGGGTTTATAAGGATATTATTCTTCGCTACAAGACGATGCGGGGGTTTCACGTTGCCCGGCGCGCCGGTTGGGATACGCAGGGCTTGCCGGTGGAGATTGGTGTGGAAAAAGAATTGGGATTAAAAGATAAAAATGATATTGAGAAATATGGCGTTGCTAAGTTTAATAAGAAAGCCAAGGAGTCGGTCTGGAAGTATAAGGATGAGTGGGAAAAATTAACCAAACGTATCGGTTTTTGGCTGAGTTTTGACAATGCGTATGTAACTTACGAGAATAGTTATTTGGAAAAACTGTGGTGGGTTTTCAAGCAGATAGATAAAAGAAAGCTGCTTAAAAAATCCTATAAGATTATTCCCTATTGTCCGCGTTGCCAGACGGCTTTATCTAGCCACGAGCTAGGCCAGCCGGGGGCGTATAAGCTTGTTAAAGACCCATCGGTGTATCTTAGATTACGAATTACGAAAAAAGTCAAAGTAGCCCATCCTTCGCACAATGCTACGGAGGGCAAATCAGCAGATGAATATCTGCTGATTTGGACTACAACTCCGTGGACGTTACCGGCGAATGTGGCGGTAGCTTGTAATCCAAAATTGGATTACAAGCGATTTCAGATTTCAGATTTCAGATTTCAGAATAGAAAGGAAGTATATTATTTATGGTCTTATAATGAGCCGCCGAAGGTGGAGGGGGTTGAGGTTGAGGATACAGGGGAGAAAATAAAAGGGAAAGAGATGGTTAGTTGGAAGTATGAGGCAATGTACTCAAATAAAGGAAGTCATCAAGTTTATTTGGCGGGTTTTGTGTCGGCGGAAGATGGGATGGGTTTGGTGCATGTTGCGCCAGCTTTTGGCGAGGATGATTTGGAATTAATGAGGGGTAAGATTGATGAAAGGGACATCCCGATGACCGTTGATGATGAGGGAAGGGTGATCGATAAACTTCCGGGAGCGGGTAAATTTGTCAAAGATGCTGATAGAGATATTCTGACTGACTTAGAGAAAAGAAAAATACTTTATCTAGAAGACAATATTGAGCACGAATATCCATTTTGTTGGCGTTGTTCTAGCCCCTTGATTTATAAGGCGCGTTGGTCGTGGTTTATTGAGATGAGCAAGTTGCGTAAGGATTTAGATATAGCTAATCAAAAAATTAATTGGGTGCCGGATTATGTAAAGGAAGGGCGGTTTGGTAATTGGATAAAGGAAGCGAAGGACTGGGCGATTTCCCGTGATCGTTATTGGGGGACGCCTTTGCCGATTTGGGAGTGCACTAGCTGTAATACGCATTTGGTAGTAGGCGGATTAGAGGATTTGAAAAAATATGCTTATTCTGGTGATGGTCAACCACGAAACGAAAAAGGCGAGTTGGATTTACATCGGCCGTTTGTAGATGAAATTTATTTGCGGTGCCTTAAATGTAAAAAAAAGATGAAGCGAGTGCCGGAGGTGGCGGACGTTTGGTTTGATTCGGGAGCGATGCCTTTTGCTAGCGGTGAGTACCCAGATCGTTTTCCGGCGGATTATATCTCCGAGGCGATGGATCAGACGCGAGGTTGGTTTTATACCTTATTGGCCATTTCTGTTTTAATGAAGCAGAAAGAACCATTTAAAAATGTTATTTCACTGGGCTTGTTGGTTGATAAAAATGGCCAGAAAATGTCTAAGTCCAAAGGCAATGCCGTTGATCCTTGGGAATTAGTAAATAAATATGGAGTGGATGCGGCGCGCTGGTATTTCTATTCGGTAAATCAGCCGGGTGATGTAAAGAAATTTAACGAGGCGGATGTGGGGAAGGTATTGAGGCGGGTGGTTATGACAATCTATCACTCGTACAAGTTTTTAGAAACTTATACGAGTAAACTCGAAACTCGAAACTCGAAACTCAAAAATATTTTAGATCGGTGGATTTTGGCTAGATATAACGAGGTAGTTGATAAAGTTACTAAGCATCTGGAAAAGTATCAAGTCCACGAAGCAACAAAGGAGATTGAGGAGTTTATTGATGACTTGTCGCGGTGGTATATTAGGCGGTCGCGCAAGCGATTAGCCGAGTCGGCAGAGTCGGCGGCTGTTTTACATTATGTTTTATTGGGCTTGTCCAAATTAATGGCGCCGTTTATACCGTTTTTTGCTGAAGCGCTTTATGTCTCGTTGCACGAAAACACGAAAACACGAAAACACGAAAACAAAACAAAGTCGGTACATCTTGAAGATTTTCCTAAGGCGGATAAAAAGTTAATTGATAAGGATTTATTAAAGGAAATGGCGGAAGTGAGGAGATTGGCGAGTTTGGGATTGGCGGCGCGAGCGGAAGCGGGGATAAAAGTTAGACAACCTTTATCCGAATTACGAATTACGAATCTCGAATTTCGAAAAGAGTTGTTGGGTATTTTAGCCGAAGAAATAAATGTTAAAAAAGTTATTCAGGACAAAAAACTAAAATCTAATGAGGTAAAATTAGATACAAAAATTACTCCGGTATTGAGGTGCGAAGGGTTAGAGCGGGAGTTGGTGCGGATGGTGCAGGGGATGCGCCAAGACGCCAAGCTAAAACCAGAGGATAAAATTCAACTATTTTTAGGCGCGCGTGAGCCATCTGATATTGTTAGAAAAATTACTGAAAACAACAAAAAATTTGCCGATGCGATTGGCGCAAAGAAAATCTACTTCAAAAAAACCGACAAGTTTATCGTGAAATTGGAAACCAAACTAGATAATCAAGAGATTTGGATTGGATTAAGAAAGATTTAATAATCTCTAAATCCAATCATCGTCTGCGCTCATCTTTTTCTATTATTAATACGATCGTAAAGTTGGCGAATATTGATGAATTATGAATAAGATAAATAAAAAGAATAAAAACAAGAAAAAAAGAAGGACAATAATTAAAGGAGAAGTATTACTCAGAATCTTGAGTGACATTGAAGACCGCGCTTGTTCTTTGGCGGCGGCTGTGCCTGTTGTATTGTCTTATCCCCACAGAGGAAAATTTTTGGAAAAGATAAGCAGGAAAAATTTTATTGAAATACAAAAAGTGGATTATCAAAAAACTATTTCTAAACTTAAGAAAGAGGGGCTTGTGGAAAGAAATCGGGAAGAACTAACAAAAAAAGGAAAGGAAAAAATAAGAAAACTAGGGGAACAACTCGGTGTGCGGCTCTTTCTTAAAAATCATACCAATAAACCAAGCAGTCAATTAATTATTGTAGCCTATGATGTTCCGGAAAAATATAAACGAGAACGTCATCAATTAAGGTGTTTATTGGTGGGTCTTGGATTTAAAATGAAACAAAAAAGTTTTTGGTGTGGTAAGGTTAAATTACCAAAGGAATTTTTTTATATTTTGATAGAATTAGGAATCAATCACTATGTAGAGGTATTTTCTGTTGATAATAATGGCAATCTTAACAAGATGTTTTTATCGTTGTTAAATCAGAGATTAATTCGCTAACTTTACGATCGCAATAGTTGGCGAAAAATGAGGAGTATTAGTGAACGGTGAGAGGGTGGGAGGTGTGTGGGTGGTGAGCGCGAATAAAATAAGATGGAAGGTGATTTGACAAGTTTATTGCTATTATGCTATATTATTGCTTAATAAACACAGATCGTCTGTGTTTAGCGGTAATTTGAAAAAAAGAAAGGAAAACGATCGATGCTTAAAAATCTAACTGTGCGTAAAGTTCAGGTTGTGGAAATCAAGATGAATTCCCACGCCCTCTGGGAAGAAATCTACAAAAAAATCTGCGGCGTCAAGGTTGATCTGGCGGGTATCAGAATCCCAAGCAAGAAGGACTTTACCTGGTCAGTCATCAGA
>JBDRBW010000003.1:0-12239 GCA_043822345.1 Patescibacteria group bacterium | reverse complement strand
AAGGATGGCACTTGAAGCAAATTTCAGTGTCTATTTTTTCTTTAGTTGAGCCGACGGTAAACTTGTTACCGCAGGCGCAATTAACTTGGGCTTTTTCGTAGTATTTAGGGTGAACGTCCTTCTTCATAATTTCTAAAGATTACATTAAAAATTAATAGTTGACAATAGCGAGCGCTTCTGTATACTCAAATGACGTTCGTTGAGAATTGAATAAAGCGTGATCCGCCTTCGCCGACCTGCCTACGCATAAAGCTACGGCAAAGCAAAGGCTACGGCGGACAAAGTAAGAATTTTCTAGTTGTCCCAATTTATTTTAGCTTGTAGTTTTTTAGCTTCTTGGCTTTTTAGATTTTCTAATCAGCTAATCGGCTAATAAGCTAGTAAGCTTATTTATGAGGATTTGATCCTGGTCCAGGATGAACGCTGGCGGCGTGGATAAGGCATGCAAGTCGAACGGTCTGGCGCTTGCGCTAGATAGTGGCGAACGAGTTAGTAACACCTTGGTATCTACCCTACACTCAGGCATAGCTCGAGGAAACTCGGGGTAATTCCTGATGGTCTCGTAAGAGTAAAGCTGATGCGCAAGCATTGGCGGTGAAGGAGGAACCTAGGTCCTATCAGCTTGTTGGTGAGGTAATGGCTCACCAAGGCGATGACGGGTAGGGGGCGTGAGAGCGTGATCCCCAACGACGGCACTGAGATACGGGCCGTACACCCACGGGTGGCTGCAGTCGAGAATATTCCACAATGGGGGAAACCCTGATGGAGCGACGCCGCGTGCAGGAAGAAACTCTTCGGAGCGTAAACTGCTTTTAGCTGGGAGAAAGGCGACTTTTTGTTGTCTGATAGTACCAGTTGAATAAGGGGTTGCAAACTTCGTGCCAGCAGCAGCGGTAATACGAAGGCCCCGAGCGTTGTCCGGATTTATTGGGCGTAAAGCGCGCGCAGATGGCTAGGCGCGTCTGTTGTTAAATCTCAGAGCTTAACTCTGAGGCCGCAATGGATACGGCTTAGCTAGAGGGTGTTAGAGGTTACTGGAACTCACGGTGTAGGGGTGAAATCCGTTGATATCGTGAGGAACACCAAAGGCGAAGGCATGTAACTGGAGCATTCCTGACATTGAGGCGCGAAAGCGTGGGGAGAGAAGAGGATTAGATACCCTCGTATTCCACGCCGTAAATGATGTTCACTAGCTGTCCCGAGTATCGACCCTCGAGGTGGCGAAGCTAACGCGTTAAGTGAACCGCCTGGGAAGTACGGCCGCAAGGCTAAAACTCAAAGGAATAGACGGGGACTCGCACAAGCGGTGGATCATGTGGTTTAATTCGATAACAAACGAAGAACCTCACCAGGGCTAGAAACTTAGACGAATACTTTGGGAAACCTTAGTAGTCTTCGGACGTCTAAGCAGGTGCTGCATGGTTGTCGTCAGCATGTGTCTTGATATGCTCCCTTAAATGGGGGAACATGAGCAACCCTTATTCTGTGTTATAAGTGTCACAGAGATCTGCCCCCCAACGGGGGAGGAAGGTGAGGATGACGTCAAATCAGCATGGCCCTCGACTGCCCTGGGCTACACACATGATACAATGGCCGGTACAAAGGGTTGCCAAGCCGTAAGGCGGAGCTAATCCCAAAAAACCGGTCCTAGTTCGGATTGGGGGCTGAAACTCGCCCCCATGAAGTTGGAATCGCTAGTAATCGTGGGTCAGCTATACCACGGTGAATACGTTCTCGAGTCTTGTACTCACCGCCCGTCATATCAAGGGAGCCGGTAGTACCTAATGCTCTACTTCGGTGGAGTTAGGGTAAGATCGGTAACATGGATAAAGTCGTAGGAGTAATCTACTTGTTGCGACCTATTACAGTAATGTAATAGAAAAACTTGGCTGTATGCTGGAACACCTGTGTATCCGCTACTACTTATGGTATAATTATGTAAATTTACTATGAGTAACAAAGTATGCGGTGCAGACAATCAGCAGGGAAGCTTTCGTAGCCCCTCAGAGACTACACGCCGAGCTCCTGTTAATAAATTTCGAAAGCCGAATTTCGAATTTCGAGTAAAACTCGAATGATTTAATTTCGAAACAAACAATCTGTCATTCTGAACAGGGTGAAGAATCTTTTAAAGATCCTTCGCTAACGCTCAGGATGACGAAGGTTGTCCGTGTTTTAAAATTCAAACATTCAAAATTTATTCGAAATTAAAAATTCAAAATTCGAATTTTCATTGCATTAGCGATGATAGGATGAAGATATAGTCCATGCCGCATGGCGACATGCGGGAAACATGAACAAGGCACCGGTAGCGGAAGCTGTCGGTAGATCAATTAAACAAGATAAACGAAAGTTTATCGGTGTCGATAAAGGAAGTTTTGGTCGAGGAGCTTTAAGTCTCGACTATTGGGATAACTAGAAAGTTCTTATTAGAAAATAACGATAAGAAGTAACTCTCAGAAACCGCGGTCTAATTTTCGCTGGAAAAATTAGACCGCGGTTCTTGAAGGCCATACTGGCATAGCTCGCTTTTCTTTTTTAGGGAAATAGTGGATAATGTAAGTATGGCGAAGCAGATTTTGTTAGTTGAGGATGACCAGTTTTTGGCTACCTTGCTGAAAATGCGGTTGAAAAAGGAGGGGTTTGCCGTGATGGTGGCTAGAGATGGTAATGAGGCACTGGAGGCGTTGAAGAAGACGAAATTTGATTTGGTTTTGATGGATATTATTTTACCGGGCAAGTCGGGTTTTGAGGCGATGGAACAGATTGTTGCCAATCCGCAGTATGGCGGAAAGACGCCGATTATGATAATCTCTAACTTAGGGCAGGAGAGTGATGTTAATCGCGGTAAAGAATTGGGCGCAGTGGAGTATTTTGTTAAAGCCCAAACGCCGATAGATACTCTTGTTGAGAAAATTAGAAATTTTCTCAACAAGTAAATGCAAAATGACAATGTAAAGTTAAAAAATTTCTCTCGGGTCATCTTGAGCGAAACGAACGTAGTGAGTGAAGTCGAAAGATCTCAGTGCGTCAAATTGATGAGATTTCTCGACAAGCCCTGCCTACCGGCAGGCAGGCTCGAAATGACGGCAAGACGGTATTTTAATATTTTACAACTGTCATTTTACACTTTGATTTTTCAATTTTAAATTTATATAAGTTTTCCACAGTTTGTTTTTTTCAATTTTTGCTATAATTTCAATGAAAAGGTCGATAAAGAAAGATTAAACATTTATGAAGACAGGTTTTACATTGATTGAGTTGATTATCGTGATTGCTGTTATTGCGATTTTAGCCACAACCGTTATTTTAGTGCTGAATCCGGCTAATATCTTGAAAGAGGCGCGTGACTCGCAGAGAATCGCTGATTTGGGCCAAATGAGCTCGGCTTTGAGTTTGTACTTGGCAACTTATGGTTCTCCGTCTTTAGGTGTGGCCGCTAACTGCTATGTTAATCCAGCGGTTGCTGTCCTAAACTGTGATGGCCGTCACGTCGGAGCGACTACCGTTGTTGCCTCTCAAGCGGTTGATGGCACTGGCTGGGTTCCAGTCAATTTAGGTAACGTTTCCGGCGGTTCGCCGCTGTCTGTTTGGCCGGTTGATCCTACCAACAACATTACGCCGCTTTTCTACAGTTACGCTACCAATGGCGCTACAACTTATGAGTTGAATGCCTCGATGGAGAGTGATCGTTACTCTAATGCTGGAAGTGATGATGTAGAGAGTACTGATGGCGGGAATAATGCCAATGTCTACGAAATAGGCAATGCCCCAGGGCTAGCCCTATAAACTAGTAGCTACTAGTGAGCAAAAGCGGTCGCTTTGTGCGGCTGTTTTTGCTATTATAAGAAAATGATTTGGGTGGTTAATTTGACGATTTTGGGAATAATATTTACCCTGTCATTCCGAGCGAAGCGTAGCGAAGTCGAGGAATCTCATCAACTTGGACGTACTGAGATCTCTCGACAAGCTCGAGATGACGGGATTGGTACTCGAGATGACGAGGTTGGTGCTCAGGATGACGAAAAGATTGCCACGTCGCTTGCGGCTCCTCGCAATGACGAGGGGGTGACAAAATGGCGTTGGATTTTATTTATCATTCTTTTCATCGAAGCCGCTCTCCTCGCCTATCTAACTTATAAGCAGTATTTTTTGTGGCTTAGTAATGATTTAAGCAAGCACTTACTGCCGCCTTACGCCAGTATTAATTACTTTATTTTCTATACTTTTGTCCGTATTTGGGCGCCACATTTGATGAGTTTGATTGCTGGACTATTGGCGTTCTGGACTGCTAAATGGATGAATTACAAATGGGGTGGACGGTTTTTCCAGTCGGAGGAGCCGTATTTTTTGCTCATTGGCACTTTTTTAACAGGCCATCCGGGGTGGTTGATGTATTGGGGGTTGGTTTTTGGGGTGGCAATTATTGTCATTGCGAGCGGAACAACCCCTCTTGTCATTCTGAGGCAAAGTACCGAGACCATCTTTAGATGGGTATCGGGACGAAGCCGAAGAATCTTTCGAAGATCCTTCGCTAATGCTCAGGATGACAGACAAGCTCGAGATGACAGGAGAGTTTCGCTCTACTATTGGTGGTTGCCGCTGGCGGCGATGGCGATTTTGTTGGATTTGGTTTTAAGGAGCTATTGGAGCTTTTATTCAACTTTATTCTTATAGGAAAACATTAAAAAACTAGACACTAAACATCTAAAATCTAAATACAAACTAAAATAGCAAAAACTAAAAAATAAATTTTTTAGATATTTAATATTTTAGAGCTTAGATTATATTTAGATGTTTAGGATTTTAGTTTTTAGATTTTTTTACTTCGCCTACAACGATGGATTGTGATAGAATTGAAGTGTAGTTTATGTTACATATCCCGGACAATAAATTAAAGGAGCGGTTAGTTAAGGATGGCGTGGTGACCGCCAAAGTATTTGACGCGGCACTGGAAGATGCCAAGCGAATGGGCCAACGGCCGGCGGATATTTTGATTTCCAAAAACTTAATTACGATTGAATATTATACCGGTTTAGTGGCTGGGTTTTATGAGGTGGAGAGCGCTAATTTGTCGGTGCGGCAGGTGGATGAAAAAGTGGCGCGAATACTGCCAGAGAATATAGCGCGGGAGAAGCGAGTGGTTGTTTTTAATAAGAGAAAGGACGGTTCGTTTGATGTGGCGATGGAGGATCCCAGTAATTTGCAGACGGTGGAGTATCTGACCAAATACTTAAAGGCGAAAGTCAATTCCTATCTGGCCTCGCGAGAGGATTTGAACAGGGGTTTTTCATTTTACAGTCGCCAATCCACTAAAGATTTTAAGAAAGTTATTGAAGAGAATATCGCTGTTTCTTTGCGTTCTCGGGTGAGTGGCGCCAAGGAGGCGGCTAAAGAACTGCCGATTGTGGCGATTGTGGATAATATATTGGCTTACGCCATTTCTTCACGCGCCTCCGATATTCATATTGAAATTCTTACGGACGGCATTTTAATCCGCTACCGTATTGATGGTATTTTGCATGAGATAATCAGAGTGCCCAAGGAGGTGCATCCGGCAATTGTGGCGCGTATCAAGCTATTGGCCGGATTAAAATTAGATGAACACAATAAGCCGCAGGACGGTCGCTTTCGCCATAAAGTAGGCAAAGATATAATGGATATCCGGGTGGCGATTATGCCGACTTTTTACGGAGAGAAGGTGGAGATGCGCTTATTGTCGGCGACGGAACGACCGCAATCATTGGAGGAGTTGGGGCTATTAAAGGATCATGTGGCGTTGATACGGAAAAATATCAAAAAGACCTTTGGTATGATTTTGGTGACGGGGCCGACGGGTAGTGGTAAGACGACAACACTTTATTCGGTGATGAGTATTCTTAACCGACCGGAGGTAAATATCGTTACCATTGAGGATCCGATTGAGTACGATATGAAGTATATCAATCAGACGCAGATTAATCCGGCGGCGGGTATTACTTTTGCCAGCGGTCTGCGGGAGATTGTGCGGCAGGACCCCAATATTATTATGGTGGGTGAGATTCGGGATCAGGAGACGGCGCAAATTGCGGTGCAGGCGGCTTTGACCGGTCACTTGGTGTTGTCTAGTTTGCATACTAATGATGCGCCAACAGCGGTGCCGCGGTTGCTGGACCTTGGTTTGCCGCCTTTTTTGGTGGCGGCGGTGATGAATATGATGGCGGCGCAACGGTTGGTAAGAAGAATTTGTTCCGATTGCATTGTTTCTTACAAGCCGGATGCGGTGATTTTGGAGGCGTTAAAGAAGCAGTTGGCTGATTTGGGCTTGGATGCCCACATTGCCTTGCCGGCAACTTTATATAAAGGCACCGGCTGTCCTGCTTGCGGCAAAACCGGTTATAGGGGTCGGGTGGGTATTTTTGAGATTTTGAGCGTTTCGGAAAAGATTAGAAAGTTAATTGTTAATCCCAAGTTTACTTTAGGCGCGTTGCGAGTGGCGGCTAAAGAAGAGGGTATGGCTAGTATGTTTGAGGACGGCTTAAGAAAAGTCGAGCGAGGAATGACTACGGTGGAAGAAGTGCTTCGCGTGATACGCGAATAAAAAACTAAAAACTAGATACCAAACATCTAAATATAAACTAAAACTACAAAAACTAAATAAATATTTTGGATATTTAGGATTTTAGGATTTAGATTGCATTTAGATTTTGTAGTTTTAGAGTTTAGAATTTAAAAGTGTATGCGTTTTCATTATACAGCAACCAAACTTGATGGGCGGATAGTTGAGGGGGAGTTGGAGGCGGAAAATAGCCAAGAAGCATTGGCTTTTTTAGCGGCGCGGGAGTTGAGGCCGATTTCTCTATCGGTGGCGGGAAAGACGCGATTAAAAGCTAGGCAAATTTATTTAGGTAAAGCGATTAATGCCACCGATAAGATTTTTCTCTCTAAACATTTGGCGCTGATGTTAAAGTTGGGGACTGATTTATTTAAGGCGTTGGATATTTTGATAGCCGACACCGATAAGCCGGCGCTTAAGGATTTTCTACAAGAGATTAGGGGGACATTGGAGAAGGGGCAGAGGTTTTATGTAACTTTTGCCCGCTACCCCAATTATTTTTCTCCGGTGTTTATCAATTTAGTTAAGGCGGGGGAGTCGTCGGGTAACTTGGGAAAGACGTTTGAGGATTTGAGCGAGATGCTTTCTAAGCAGGAGGATTTGAGGCGAAAGATTAGCGCGGCGTTGATTTATCCGATTGTACTTTTAGTGGCGTCGTTTTTAATTTTGACTTTTTTGGTAACCTTTGCTTTACCAAGAATCGCCGCGGTGTTTTTACAAGGTGGACTGGAGGTGCCTTTTTTCTCCAAGGTGGTATTTGCGGTGGGGCTGTTTTTAGCCGATAACATCTGGCTGATTGGCAGTTTGTTTTTGGCGGTTGTCGGTTTTCTTTTTTACTTTTTTGCCAGGACAGTGACTGGTCGGAAGGTGTTTTTTTATCTATTAAATAAAATTCCCGTAGTCGGCTCGGTGGTGAGAAAGGTGGCTATTCAACGTTTCGCTTCTACTTTGTCAACTTTGATGAAGGCGGGGGTGCCGATTATTAATTCATTGGAAATTACGGCGATGTCGGTTGGCCACCAGGGAATGAAAGACGCTTTAAATAGAATTGCCAAAGAGGGCGTGGCGCGGGGATTGAGTTTAGGCGAGGCGTTCAAACGAGAGACGGTTTTTCCGCTGGCGGTCAATAGTTTGATTGCTATTTCCGAAAAAGCGGGCCATTTAGACGAAGTGTTGGCCACTTTGTCAACTTTTTATGATTCGGAGATTGAATCGGCGATAAAAACTATGGTTTCTTTTATTGAGCCGGCGTTGTTAGTTTTTATTGGTGCGATTGTGGCGTTGATTGCTTTGTCGGTAATTGTGCCGGTATACCAACTAGTTGGTCAATTTTAATTTATGAAGGGTTTTACGTTATTAGAATTATTAATCGTGATAAGCATCATTGGCGCTATCGCTTTTTTTGCTTGGGTGGGCTTGGGCCAGTTGGGGAGCAAGCAGAATTTGGCGGATGCGGCGCAGTCGGTGGTGGCGCTATTGCGTGACGCTCAGCAACGTTCTATTACACAAGCCGATGGCTCAGCTTGGGGAGTTCGTTTTAATAATGAGCCGACGGGTAATTTAGACGGTTATTATTTATTTAATAATATTGATCCCTCGGTGGCGGTGAGTTCTTTTGTGCTTGATTCTTCCTTGGAATTGCGGCAACCGAGCGAGCTTGATCCGCCTTTGGAGGTGGTTTTTAAGCAAATCAGCGGGGAATTAGATAGTTTGCTTTGCCCTAGCGTTCTTCCGCCGGCGGTGATTGAAACTGGAATCAAGGTTGATTTGGCTAATAGTAAAATAATTCAAATTTTTTGCAATGGAAGAATTGAATTCTAACAAAGGACAGTCGCTGTTGGAGATTATCATTGCCATTGCAGTGGCGGTGATTACGATTATGGCGGCGATAATGGTTTTAATTTTAATGTTAAGGATAACCGATCAGGACGTTTCACTGCAGACGGCAGTATTTTTGGAACAAAAGACGATGGATGAAGTAACGGTGATATTGCAAAAAGATTGGCAGAGCTTATCGGCTACGGCCAGTAGTACGGAAGCGGTTGTTATTGACGACGTTGATTATGAAGTTGTTTTTCAAGTGAGTCCGGTGAGCCGGGACGGCGGTGGCAGTATTGTTGAGAGTGGGGGAACGGTGGATGCCGCTACTAAAAAGATAGATGTTTTTATTAACTGGAATTATCGCGGCGATACGGCAGAATATAAGGCGGAAAAATACCTGACGCGTTCCGGTAATTATATTTTTCAGCAGACCGATTGGAGCGGCGGGGCAATTACTTCTCCCGAGCCAGTTTTTGACAAGTCGGGTAATAGTTTTTACAGCGCAGACGGAAATGTTGATTACAGGACACAACCCGGAGAGCTAAAGCTAAATTTATGAAATTTAGATTTAAATACAATTTGTCATCTCGAGCGAAGTCGAGAGATCTCAGTGTGTCCACGTTGATGAGATCCTTCGACTCCGGTCGTTTGCGGCGACCTTCGATCAGGATGATGGCGGGAGCGTTAGTGTTTCTAGTTTCTAGTTTTTGGTTTCTAGTTTCTGTTAATGCTTCTTCTATTTTGCCCAATATAGACACCCAAGACGCTGGCTATCAGTGGGCGTGGGCTGATGTGGCTGGTTGGATTGATTTTGACCATGGTTTGGGCGGTAATGCGACAGTGAAGGTGTTGGGTGATGAATTGCAGGGTTGGGCGGATTCGGATATCGGCGCGATTGTTTTGAATTGCGCTACAACACCAGCTGGTGATGTTTGTGATGTGGCCACTGGCAATTTTAAAGTGAATAATAATCAGGGAATTTTGAGTGGCTGGGCGTGGAACGATAACATTGGTTGGATTAGTTTTAGGGGTGCTTCTTATGGGGTAACTATTGAACCGGCCGGTGACGGGATTAATAGTTATTTTTATGGCTGGGCATGGAATGATATAGTCGGTTGGATTAGTTTTTACTGTGAGAATGGCGGTGTTTGCGCTATCTATCCTACCTACAAGATTCAAACCGATGCCGGATCGGTGGCGGCGAATGGCGGTTTGGAGTCCAATGTATTTGATACCGGTATTGCTAGTCCTCGTTACAACTATATTATGTGGCAAGGAACACCGGTGACCGGAGGAATTGTTCAATTGCAGGTGGCGACTTCTGATGGCGCTATCGGCCCATGGAGTTTTAGTGTGCCGGTGACTGTTAATAGCGGAGAGCGTTTGCTTATCAGCGACGTTTATCAGGGCAAAAGGTATATTAAGTATAGGGTTTTAATTGATAGTGATAACTGGCGGGGGAATACGCCGGTGATTGATGATATAATAATAAATTGGAGCCCATGAACAAAGGAGTGGCGGTTTTGCCAGCAGTTTTAATATTCGGGGCGATAATGATTGGTATAGTGATTTCCGGCTTGATGGTTGCCCAGACGATAAATCGTTCCAATTTTGGTATTAGGATAGCGGCGGAGGCGGAGGCGGCCGCGCGAGCGGCGATTGAGGATGTTCATTTAAAGATATTAAGGAACAGTTTGTCGCCCGAGCCGGTGGAGTGCAATGATTCATCACCTGTTTTTACCCCTTACGACGCGCCGGATTTGGGCAGAATTCAGGTTGATGCGGAGATTTGTAAGTATAGTTGCGGGCTAGATATTTGCCGTTATCGGGTTCGGGCTAACGCGCAGTCGGTATTTTTTGTCAAACGCCAACTAGAGGCACTGATAGATGTTGATCCGGTAACGGGGCAAACCAGAATTAGCTCCTTAAAGCAATTGTCATTCTGAATAAAATGAAGAATCTTTTAGAAAAAATAAAAAAATTAGCTAAATTATTGAATCCATCTCCCAAGATTGGGGGGCTTGAAATCTCCGACTCCATCTTGCGTTATGTGGAATATGGCCGGGGAAGGGCGCTAAAACAAGCATCTTTGCGCTTGCCTGCGGGGATTATTAAAAATGGCCAAGTGGTTCACAAACAAAACTTAATCGCCGCTTTGTCGCAACTACGCCGGCAAATAGGCGGCAGGGAGGATTTGAATATAATAGTTTCTATTTCGGCGGTTAATGTTTATACGCAGATTTTTAACTTGCCAGCAGTGGTGAAGTCAAAACTAAGTGAGGCGGCGGAGCTTAATCTGAAAATGATATCGCCCATTGATATCCAATCGGCTTATTATGATTGGCAGTTGGTGGGCGAAGACGATGTTAGTGGCGGCCGCTTGGATTTAATTGGTGTTTTTGTTAGCGCGGATATAATAGATGGTTTAGCCGAGTGTTTTGACGAGGCCGGTTTTGTTGCGGTAGCCATAGAGCCAGCGCCGATTTCTTTAGCGAGAGCGATAGATTTTTCCAAGCAATGGGATATGATTAAGCCCCATCTTGTTTTCAGTATTTCTGGCGACGGTTTGGACTTTTTTATCTTAAAAAACGGCAATCTCTACTTCAACTATTTTGTGCCTTGGTCTGGCGGGGATAGTGATTTGGCAACTGTTAAGAAAATAGTTAGCGCAGAGTTGAAGCGTATTTTGAATTTTTATACCAGCCGCTGGGGCGAGGTGGTTAAAGATTTAATCTTGGTTAGCGTGGTGGCTAATAAGGAATTAGTGAGCGCTATTGAGAACGAGTTTGAGCTTAAGGCGCGCGGATTATCTTTGGAGAAATACGGCCAATTATCTCCTGATTGGGCGGTTGCCTTAGGAACGAGTTTGCGCGCGTTAATTCCACGCTTTAAGGATGTTACTGTAAGTTTGGCGAAAATTGGCACTGAAGAAAAATTTTCTCGCAATCATCTGTTGAGTTTTATTAATTTTTGGCGAAATGGCGTGGTGGCGGTTTTAGTAGTGATGTTGTTGGCTTTTGGGGTTTTTGATTTTATTTTAGCGCGTTCATTAACGGGCATTAATGAGGAGTTGGCCGGTTTACCGGTTAATTTTTCTAAAGATGAAGTGATGCAGTTGGAGGGCGAAGCGAAGGAGTTTAATGTGTTGGTAGAAAAAGCGGCGGCGGCTGATGAGGCGAGTGAGCCATGGTCGCCGATGTTTTATTTGTTGCGTAATTTGGCCGGCGGAGAGATTGTTATTGAGCAGATACAGATTCAGCAAGGGTTATTGTCGGTAACGATGAGCGGCAGTGGTGATAGTGAGCGGGCAGTGGTGGCGTTTAAGGAGCGGGTGGCGAAGCAAAATGGTATCAAGGATGTGATTTTGCCATTGACCGATATTAAAATTGATCCACTGGGACGCGCCGAGTTTACGTTGAGATTTAAGTTGGAAAAGTGGCCATTGTAGAAAACTTACCCCCAATTCTCGTGATTTAATAAACCGCTTGTTACTAAGCGAGCTCTTTCTCGCTCAAAGAATATTTTCAAGATAAATGAGGAACTCGCCTAACGGCTCAAACACCTCATTTGTCTAAGAAAATATTCTTTTCGCTCACAAGCTCGCTAAGTATGCGCTTCCATTTCAGTTTATTAAATTCACGAGAATCGGGGTTCGTTAACCATATTTTTCAACTTAGTCATTCTGAACGAAGTGAAGAATCTTTCGACCAAGCGAATCATGGTGATGGGGAGAAAAAATAGTTCGACAGGCTCACTATAAATAAACGGCTCATATGATCTGTACCCCAAAAAGTGGACACGAAATTAAACGGCTATTGAGCCA
>JBDRBW010000002.1:0-23267 GCA_043822345.1 Patescibacteria group bacterium | reverse complement strand
TAAGGTAAAGAAGATTTTTAATTGGGAGCCGACAAAGAGTCTTGATGATATTATTAACGATGTAATTATTTATTACGCTAACCACCGATAAACTTATGGTTTATTCGTAGAATCGAAACAGTCCTTGATGAATATGAGAGATTTTTGTTATCCCGTGTTCAGGAATAAGTTTTTCGTAAGCGTTATTTGATTGATCTTTTTATTAAACAAAAGTTACAATGATTTTAATGGAAGATAAAAATTACAACGAGCCTGTGGATATTAAAATAATTAAAAAATCAATCTCAATCCAAAAAATTATTGAAATGGCTAGTAAGCAGTTTGGAGATGTTATAAAAGCAGTAGTAGATGTACAGCAAGAAATTATGGCTATCGGTGGGGAATTGCACGCCGATGAGGAGATTTTGTTGGTAGAACAAGAAAAATCCAAACGAGAGCATGTTTGGGGTATTAATATCTATCCCAGTAAAAAAGGTGATGAAAGAATTGAATTTGACTCTATGATAAATATTAAACCGCAATACGACAATCGCTCTCGCGGCGTTGAAAATACGGAAATTCAAAAGAAAATTAAGGCAATTGTTGATAAACTAGTAAAAGATGAAACATAAAAACCTTGCTGTTAGCGGTTGGCAGCAGCTTACGCTACTAGAGCAACTTGGTAATATTGGTGGCGAGGTTAGTCGCGCGTTGCATTGGCAGAAAAAAGATGATGTTTTATTTGAGGGCGCAGTAATAAGGGCGCTAGAGCTTTTTGATCTGACGCTTGAAGATGAACGTTGGCAGGGCCGCCGTTGGGAAATCGCGCGAGTCCGCGAGGTGTTTTGCGATATTGTTTTTGGTAAAAATCAATATCACACCTCTCTGCAAAATTTATTACATTATTTTGATCAATTTGCCTACGCCGCTCGCTTAAAGACATATAAAGAAGCGTCTGTCAATTATTGATGAATATGAGAGTAATTTGTTTTCACAACATTGAAGATAAGGAAAAGTTTCGGGAGCGAATGAGGTGGGTGCGGGGGAGGTACAATATTGTTTCATTGTCATCTGTCATTTCGTCCGAGTCCCGATGTCAGTCGTTGACGAGTGGAGAAATCTCAGTGCGTGATGTTGGTGACGGTAATGAGATCTCTCGACTCCAGCCGTTTACGACGGCTTCCGCTCGAGATGACAGTGTGGCTGTAACTTTTGACGACGGCTATGCCGGTTGGATGGATAATGTGGTGCCGGTGTTAAGGGAGCTAAAAATTCCGGCGGTGTTTTTTGTGAATTCGGGGGCGGTTGATGGGGAGCGAGTGTTGGGGCGGAAGCAGGATTTTAAGCCGCTGACAAGCGGGCAGTTGCGGGAGTTGGCGCAAGATCCTCTGTTTGAGATTGGCGGGCATACGACGACGCACAGGGATTTAGGGCAGAAACTTAGTATAAGTGACTTAGAGGAGGAAATAATTGCCGACAAGGCGAAATTAGAGCTTATTACGGGCAAACCTGCGCACTGGTTTGCCTATCCCTACGGTAGGCCGAGGAATATTTCGCCGGAGGCGGTGGAAGTGGTGAAAAGGGCGGGGTATCAAGCTGGATTTACGATTGTTCCAGGTAGGACATCCGATGTCTTCTCTGTCATTCCGAGCGAAGCGCAGCGAAGTCGAGGAATCTCAGTGAGTGGTGTTAGTGATGGTAATGAGATCTCTCGACAAGCTCGAGATGACGACAAAAGATTGCCGCGCTTCGCTCGCAATGACGACCGGTTTGTACTCGGTCGGGATAGTTTGGATATTGGTAGTCCGATGTGGTGGTGGAGGGTAAGGTTAAGCGGGTGGCTGGATTGGGCTTTTAGAATAAAAGCGAAGTTGATAGGATAATTATCAATGGTTTATCTATTTCTCACTTTCTCATTCATCCTAAACGCCCTTGGCAATGTTTTATTAAAAATAGGGGCAGTGCAGGGTTTGTGGGCGGAGAATTATAATATTTTTTATTTGGTGGCGAAGAATTATGTGCCGATTAGCGGTCTGGCGTTGTTTGCTTTAAGCGCGGTGTTTTATTTTTTGTCGTTACGGGAGATTCCCTTGTCCACGGCCTATCCGGTACTGGTGATGATGTGTTTTCTACTTATTAGCGCTTTTTCTTACTTTTATTTTCACGAAAACATCAGTTGGCCACAGCTTTTGGGGTATTGCATGATAGCCGGCGGGTTAATACTGGTTTTTTGGTTTACGAGCAAGTAGTTGTAAAGTTTATAAAATTATTTATAATGTGGGTATGACTAAAAAAGAGAAAAAGGAAATTACCATTCAAGATCTTGCAGGAATGATGCAGGAGGGCTTTGCTAAAGCAGAGAAAAATACAAATAGCAAATTTACTCAAGCAGAGAAAAATACTAATAGCAAATTTACTCAAGCAGAGAAAAATACAAATAGCAAATTTACTCAATCTGAAACGAATACTGATAGAAAAATTGATGATTTAGCGGGGATGATGCAGAGGGAGTTTACGGGCGTTCATGATGAGTTTAAAAAGGTCCACAAAGGAATGGAGGAGATGAGGAAAGATATTATAGCAATTAAGAAAGAAATTATCTCTATAAATTACAAGTTGTCTAATTTAGAAGAGAGAGTATCATACTATCCTGATTTGCGGATGGAAGTTGCGCAGCTACAAGAAGAAGTTAGGCAGATTAAGGTCAAGGTGGGGATTTCTAGTTGAAGTTTAAATAGTTAAATATGAATAAACGGCTCACTTTCAAAGTGAGCCGTTTATTAGTTTTAAGATTCTTCGCTAGCACTCCCGCCGTCGCTACAAGCTATGGTGGGCAGGCAGAATGACGGGGATGGGATGTCGTAAGTCCCTTGGACTTACGACATCCAAGCTTCGCTTATTGCGCTAGCAGTTCTGTTAATCGGGTTTGGATTAATTCAAGAGTTACTTTAATCATAGCGATCAATAAGTTTTTGATGGCAGATTGGGCGGTGGCAACATTGGCGGGAGTTAATTCACCCTGGGAAGCTAAAGTACTGATAGCGGTCACAGTTTTACTGACTTCAGTCGAAAGGCTGGCTACCGTTGGATTTTGATAGGAAGTATTGGCTACGGTTGTCAGGTCGGCGACTGCCAGGGTGGCGGTATCAACAGTAACTTGTTCAGCTTCAGTAACCGGTTCGGTGGAAGCGACTGGTCCGGAAATACTAACCGAACCAACACCTCCACCTCCGCCACCGCCCTCGTCTTGGGTAGTAGCCGAGACAGCGCTGGAGACCGCTGATTCACCAGAGTTATTGATAGCGGTGATTTTGTAGTAGTAAGTGGTGTTGGGGCTTAAGCTGGTGTTGGAATAACTGGTAACGGCGCCAACAGTTGGTTCGTCGCCAACCCTGGCGAAACTGCCGCTGGAACTGGTATCGCGGTAGATGTCGTAACTGGTAGCGCCGGAAGAAGCGGTCCAAGCCAAATCAATTTGGCGGGCGCCGTTGACAGTCAAAGCGAGTCCGGTGGGAGTAGAAGGCGCGTCATCGGCGGCAATGATGGGAGCAAAGGTGGAGAAGCTGGTTGTTCGAGCAACGATGATGTGGCTATCGGCGCCTTTCGCGTCTTTAATAAAGGTGGTTGGCAAGGCCTCCCACTCTCCAAGATTGCTAAGGTGGCCCATAGCCACCTTATCACCGGCGGCTTCAATTTCGGTAGCGGAAGCGCCGGAAGCTATCAAGCCAGCAGATATTAATTCAGCGGTGGTGATTGGCAAGGTAACTTCACCGGAAGCGTCAGATAACTCTCTGCCAGAAGAATTTTTCGGGGTTAAGCTGTAAGCGGTGGCGCCAACAACTTGAGAGGTGGCGGTGTTAACGGCGGCTTCGGGGGCCTGTTTCATTTCAAATGATCCGGAAGTGGAGTCGTTTGCGTCAACTACATCAAGGTTAACCTCTAGGCCGGCAATATTTTCGTCAACAAAGAGACCGCCGTCGCTTGGGGTAAGAGTGTTTTTAGTAGATCCCACTTGAGTAAATCCGGTAATGGCGGTGTCTAAAGTCATAGTTGGCGAAGAGTCAGCGACATTACTAGCAACAACTACCGTAGCTGGCGTACCGTCTTTTTTGCCGTTATCAGCTTTAACATCTATGCTCCATGTTCCATTTGGAAGAGAGATAGAAGCATTGGCGCCACGAGCAACAGTGGTATCAACATTTTTAAAAACAATTTTACCAACGTTGGTGCCGGAGCTGTCAATGTTGGTAGCAATAACTTTTGCGTTACCACCATAGTTGGCGCTACTTTCCTGAACGGTAATAGAAACATTGTCGGCGGCGGCTTGAGCTAGAGAGCGGGTGGTGAAGGAGCCGGCGGCGGCGACGACTAATACCTCGGGCCGAGCTTCATCAATATAGCCATCTTTCATTGACGAAACAGAATAGGTACCGGCTGGCAAGCCAACCGAAACATTGGCATTAGCGCCAGCGGCGCCAGAGCTTTGGACAAAGGTCTTACGAGCATTAGATTGGTCAGTAAAGACCACGGTGGAGCCCTCTAAATTAGCGCCGCTAGCTTCCACTTCTCCAGTAACGGTGTAGAGAGTGGGGACGACGGCTGTTTTATCAACGGCGTTGGTCTGACCGGCAACCACAGTGACGGTATCGCTAAAAACCTTTCCCATTCGGGGACTAGTACAAGAGACGGTGTAATCACCGGCAGGAACCTTGAGGTCAACAGCCAAACCATTGTAATCCAAATGATCACCCTTTCCATTAGAGTCAAAGACACTACAAACGACATCGTCAGCCATTGTAGCTCCCATATCAATATTGACTGTTCCGGGATTGCCGACAGCTAATGTTGTGGTGGCGGTATTGCCGGCGGTAACGATAACGCCGGTTGTACGAGTAAGCGGACCAGCGCCGGGTAGGTGGCCATCGCAAGAATAGGTGCCAACGGGAACTTTAATAGTTAGCGTGCCATCGGTGGAACTGGTCTTGCCGTTATTGCCGCCCGATGTGCTATGGCAACCGACAAAGGCGCCGCCGGTGGTGGTGCCACCTTTGGTGGAAGTAATAGTGATTGAGCCAAAGTTATTGGCGGTGGCCTGCAAAGTTTGCCCGGTCTTGCTGGCGCCTTCAACGGTAATTATCTTACAAGCAACCTGGCCGTAGGCGGGAGCGTTGGCGCTCACTCGCCAGACCGTTGTTCCGGTCATAGCGGGTGGAATATAGAGGGTGTAGGTGCCACTAGCATCGGTAGGTGAACCAGCAAACCCTCCTTTGTGAGTAAAGCTAGAGCAGGTGCCGCCAGCTTCAATCTGTTCGGCGTCAACAAAAGCGTATTTAATTGGGTTGCCATCCTCGTCTTTTACGGTGCCGGCGATAGTAACGCTACTCTTAGCCATTTTTAAGGTTAGACCAATGCCTGTTAGTAAAGTTCCTTGTTGATAAACATCGGCGGTGGTGTTGCTGTCGGCGGTGGAAACATTGCTTTTTACATCAACAACAGTTGGAGGGGAGCAGGGCATACCGGGAGAACAGGCGCCAACCTCATACGAACCGGTGGTTACCTTAATAACGAAAGTGCCGTCGGACTTGGATTGACCAAAACTGCCCATCATACCTTGCAGGGCGCCATTAGAGTCCAGTGTTTTACCGCCTACGGGGAAAGCGTCAATGTAAACATTGCCGATGCCGGCGCCGTTTTTGTCAACTACCTTACCTAAGATTTGTTCGTTAGTGGCGGTAAGGGCAAAAGCGACAGCAACATCAGAGGTTACCACGGTTATTTTTTGTGACGGCGGGGGCATGAAATTAAAGTCGGGCATTGGCGGGGGGCCGCCATTAGTCATTGACTCAAAGGGCATATGAGGTCCTAATCCACAATCATAAACGGTGTTGGGTTGAAGTTTCATGGTACCAGAGGCGACACCACTGCTGTTAGCGGTTACCATCATAACCGATGGCGCGCTGAACATATAGTCATTCATAGCGTGGCAGAAGACATCCATTTCTTCGTTAGCAGGCGCGCCGGAAACGGTGGCGGTCAATGTTTTTCCGGTAGTGGAAAGGTCGGCCATCTTAAAGTCAACGCCGGTCTTATTACCTCCGCTAACATTGATTTGTTGGAAAGTTCCGCCGCCGCCCATGCCGGAGAAGCTACCACTTGTATTCATATGGACGCCGACGCCGTAATCTCCATCAGGCATAGTGGTAAAAGAGTAATCGCCACTAGCATCGGTGGTGGCTTCAAAGTGTCCCATACCTCTCATAGAGTCCAGGAAGACAGAGGCGCTGGCAACGGCGGTGTCGGCGCCAGCGACATCACAAGACCCGCCAGAGGTAGAACCTTTGCAAACAGTTCCCGAAATAGTGCGGGAGCCGGCGGCAATAATATTAAATGGAGCAAAACTAATTGTCTGTCCCACTTTGATGCCGTCGACATCTTTGACGATGGCGGACACAGTCCTTTCACCGGCGGTGGCCGGATTGACAATACCCTGTAGTTCAAACATTAGTTGGTCGCTGGCCATCATAGCGTCGCCGGTATGAGCTAGGGTTAGAGTAACTGTCCGGGCGGAAGTATTGGTGGAAGTAGCGGTGATAGTGGTAATGCCGGGACCCCAGCCGTTCATATCAGCATTATTCCAAGATTGGCTAGCGGGGACGATATTGGCATTAGTAACATCAACGCCGGCGGGGAAGGTAAGAATTATTTTGGCGCCGGTAGTCAGAATGGCGGGAGTAGGAAACTCACACATCCAGTTACTGGTCTGTTCAGGCATCATATTAAAAGGACTGCATCTTTCCGGGCTCATCCAGAAGTTGCCAAAATCCTTCTGATCAAAGTCGGGCATATCAAAGCCGCCGATAAAAGCGCCGGAAGTATTGGGGTCAATAACTGTTCCTTGGGCGGTATTGGTAGTGCCGTTGGCGACCATAGTGGCGCCGCCGCTGACGTCTTTGACGTTAGTGACGGTAATTTTAAACTGAGTGCCGGGCTGTAAGCTTAAGCCGATTACCTCTACAGCTCTGGCTTCGGGACGGGCGCTGAAGGTGGCGTCATTAAGGTTAAGAGAAGTGCCAACCGGATTTTCTATGGCGTAGTTCTGCTTATTAAGAGCGCCGAAAGGACCGGTACTGAAGTCAACCGGCATATCAAATTCAATCCAGACGTTAAAGGTGTCGGCATCGGCAAACATAACAGTGGGAGCGGAGGCGCTAAGGGTGGCATCAACGGTGGTAAAGCACTTGGTGGCGGCGGTGGCCGCATTGCCTACCACATCCTTGACGCCGGTAGTTATTTTGGAGCAGTATTTTTTGTTTTGGGCAAGAATTTGCTGGAGCCCGAGGAAGACAGCCCATTTGGGACCATCATATTGTCGGGAAACTGTCAAGACCGTTTCACCGCCATCCTGTATACCATCGCCGTTGGTATCTTCCCAGACGACAACGTTAGTGGAGTTTACTGTGCTGGCGTCTAATGCCTCGTTAAATTGAAGAAGGATAGAGGAAAGGTTTCTCATTATGCCGGTAGCGCCATTTTTTGGATCAGCTTCGTTAAGGGTAGGCCCCGTTCCATCAACACCGGCGGCCACAGTAAAGAAGTTTAGGAAGTCGGGTCCGGTAAGGGCTAGACCACTGGCATTGGTGATAGTGTTTTTAATAGTGAGAACATATTCGGTACTAGCGGTAAGGTTAGTGGCAGGGTTGATTTTTAATTGGCGAGCGGTGGAGTCCCAGGTGAGGGCGCAACCGCTACTAGCGCAAAGATTACTGCCGGTGGGCGCTCCGGAGGCGGTGAGTTGAAGAATAATATTGTCGGTGCTGGTAACCGAACCGGCGCCGCTGGTGCTCATATTGCCGGCATCGCCTTGGGGAAATTCAACATAAAGATTGCCATTGGGGGGGAAGCTGTTGGTGCCGGGCGATGGGGTATTGCCCATTATGTAAGGGGGCATTAGAGTGTTGCCGGGGTCGTAGGAACTGGTACTGAAAGAAATAGTTGAAGTAGCAGCTAGAGTGTTGCCGGCAAGATCTTGGATAGCCGGTTTGATAGTTACTACATAAGTAGAGTCGGCAGTTAAGTTGGATGGGGCATTATCTAGGCGTAGGTTGGAGCTGTTAACGGCGGCGCCAACGGAAGCAAAGTGGAAATTGTAACTGCCAATATTAGAAGCTCCGGCGGTGGCATTGGCGAAAATAACATCACCGGTAGTGAGAGTGGTGGTGGCGGTTACCGCTCCTTGGCCTTGCGGAGTAATCTTACTCATTTGGCTGGTGGCGGCCACTACAGAGGCGGCGGCGTCAGCGCCATCAAGACCAGCGGTACCTTCGGTGGCATCAGAAGACATATTGCCGGCGGTGGTAACGAGACGCCAAGTGTAACTATTGTCAATAGCTAATTCAGCGTACACTAGATCGCCAACAGAAACTGCTAAAACACCGTCAGCAGTAGCGCCGTTATCGGTGACGGTGGCGTCAGGGGTGATAGTGGAGAAGCTGGATCCGGTCATATAAGTGGGAGCGGCGGCGTTGCCGTCAATTCTTAAAGCTGAATTATTAACCGCCGCGCCGGTGGTAACTAATCCCCAGTTGTACCAGTAACTAGTATTGGGGTTGGCGGAGGCGTTTAAAAGTATTAAGTCGCCGGTAGTAAGAACGGTGGTGGCGGTTATTAGGCCGGTGGCGTTGGGGGTGGCTAGCTTAATTAGTCGCATCGGACCCATTAGCGGCCAGCTATTTACTGCAAAGGTGCCGCCGGTGAGGGTGGCATTGGTTATTAGGCCAAATTCTGGAGGAAAGTTGTCGTTTTGGTACATAACAATATCGCCGGCGGTAAAAGTAACACTGCCGTCAAAATTAACAGCGGTGCCGTGCATAAAGTTGGCGAAGACGTTAGTGGTGACCCAGGGCTCTGACCAACGACTGCTGGCCGCCCAAGTGGGAGCGGCCGAAGGCATTAGGTCAAAGCTACCGGGATAGAATCGCAAGCTAAAAGGTATAGCCGTCCCATTTTTAGTCATCGTGATGTTACTGGGATTAACTGTTGATGGATCTATACCGCCGGCATCGGTGAAGCTACCGTTGAAGAAAGATCCCAAGGGAACATTGGTGGCGCCATTGGCGGGGTAAGTGTTACCGACTACTGGAGCGGTGGCATCAACTACGTGAGTAGACATTCCGCCAAAAGTTTCAACGGTAATAGCGGCATCGGTGCCGGCAGTGAGACCGTCAGCGGCTATGTCTACGGTAAATTTACGACCGTCGGTAGCGCCTGCCGCTAGTTTAGCAACGATAAAATAAACAACCGCGGAGGAAGTTAAATCATCGGTGACTGTTATAGTGGTGGCGCTATCAATAGCCGGAGTGCCGGTGGCTAATAAGGTGTCGGTGGCGGTGGCGAATACTCCATTGCCATTGTCTTTATATATAGCAACCCAGTCAAAGTCGGCGGCGGTAATGGCCGGAGTGCCTGCGTTTATCGTGAAAGCGACGGTTTTTAGGGAGTCGTCGGTGTCAGCGTCAAGAAGAGCAAATTGAGTGGTGGCAAAAGTGGCATTGGCCGCATGGCCCATCATATACCAAAAGCTAGCGTCTGTTGGTTGGGCGGCTACGGTAACATTATTAGTAGTAGCTTTTGCCACAAACAACAGCGAGAACCCTGTTAATAAAATAACAACGAAAACCGTTGCTAAAATAATCGACTTATTAAAAACGAAAGAATAACCTTTATTCATTAAAGTTTTTATTTTTTATAATTTATATTAAATGACCTTGTTTTTTATAATATTTTCATTGTAACAAGGTGAGCGAGGCGCGCAAGCGCAAAGTTATCCACACCTTTTAAAATCTTTAAACTCTAATCTCTAAATTCTAAATAATCTCAAAAATATTAAAACTCAAAATTCAAAATCAATAACTCGCTGTCATTCTGAGCTTTGCGAAGAATCTTTGTGGTATTCCCGCTTATTATTACCGAAATTAATTCAGTAGTTAATTTAGGAGCTAAAATCCATGAAGTGGTGGGCTTTTTTAGATTCTTCACTAACGTTCAGAATGACACCGCGCAGTGAATTAGCGGATTTGAATGGTTTTGGCGGTGAAACTGCCGTCGGGGTTTTCGGCGCCGTTTACCATTATTTGCTGGCTTGTTTTAAGGTCGGATAAACTGCCGGTGGTGGATTTGGTAATCTCGGTGCTGTCGCTGGTAAAAACGATTTTAGTTGAGCCGTCGGGCAGTTTGATAGTGAATCCATCTTCTGTTTGTGAGAGGATTTCTCCGGAGAGCGGCCGGGCGCCATTGGCGCCGAGTTGGCCCGTTTGGCCGCGGAAGTTGTCGGCGCGATTGTTAAGTCCCATTTCTTCCATTCTCTGCTGCCGTTCTTCGGGAGAGAGATTTTGAAGATTTTGGAAGTCCTGGGGCGAAAATCCGTTGCGCGGATTGCCGCTGGCGGCATATTTCATTCCGCCGTAAAAGGCGCTAGCGCCGACTATTATAGCGACTGCGATAGTGATTAGAATGGTTTTTTTCATATATTTTTTATTTTTTAATGTAATGGATCCCGGATATTTTTCTTTGAAAAATTCCGGGATGACAAGATGACAAAGAATTAATTATTCATATCTTAATGCCTCAATAGGATTGAGTTTGGCGGCTTTAAAGGCGGGATAATAGCCGAAAATAATACCGATGGCGGCCGAGACGCCGAAAGCCAATAGGATAGATGACAGGGCAATTTTGGTAGCGATACCGGCAAAGCTGGAAATTAAAAAGGCGGCGGTGGCGCCGAAAACAATGCCGACAGCGCCGCCGATAAAAGTGAGAATGACCGCCTCTGATAGAAACTGAAGCACAATATCTCTTTTTTTGGCGCCAATGGCCTTGCGTAAGCCGATTTCCCGGGTGCGCTCGGTGACGGTGGTGAGCATCATATTCATAATGCCGATGCCGCCGACCAATAAAGAAATACTGGCGATGGCGGCGAGTAGGAGAGTAAAGGTGTCGGTTACTGTGGTGGCGGCGTCTACGACATCAGCTTGATTCATTACTGAAAAGTCGGCCATTTGGGGATCGCTGATGTTGTGGCGGGTGAGCAGGAGTTGGGTGATGCCTTCCTGCACAGCCGCCATTGATTTTTCATCGGCGGCCTGAACGCTGATGCTACCGACGTAGTTATTGCCGGAAAGATACCGTTGCGAAGTAGAGATGGGAATAAAAATCATATCATCTTGATTGCCGAATCCCGAAGATCCTTTTGATTGGGTGACACCGATGACGGTAAAGCTGATGCGGTTGATTTTGATGGTTTGGCTGATGGGGTTGGTCCCTTCTCCGAATAGGTCGTCTCTGGCCGTTGGTCCGAGGACGGCGACTTTTGAGGCGGAGACAATATTGCGATCAGAGATAAACAAGCCGCTTTCCATACTAATATTTCTAATTTTTTGATAGTTGTTAACGGTGCCGGTAATTTGGGTGTTGGTGTTTTGCGATTTTTGAACTACTTGATAACGGCCGGACACTTCGGGCGCGACAGCGGCTACCAAGGGAACCTGGGCGGCGATAGCGTCGGCGTCTTCTATGGTAAGAGTGGTGGCGCCGCCCCGTCCCGAACGGACGCCGGATAAACTGCGCTGGAAGCCGGGGGAGACGTTGATAAGGTTAGAGCCGAGGCCTTGAATTCGTTCCTGAATCTGGCCGCTGGCGCCTTGACCGACGGAAATCATCGCGATTACCGAACCGATGCCGATGACAATTCCCAGCACCGTCAATCCGGACCGGACTTTATTGGCGGTGAGCGCTATTAGCGCCTCTTGTAGCAGATCGTTAATGTTCATGGTGATTTATTTGCCTGCGATGGCTAACTTTCTGGTCGTTTTCAATCAGACCGTCTCTGATGCTAATGATGCGTTCGGCGTGTTCGGCAACATAAGGTTCGTGGGTAATTAAAATAATCGTCCGACCTTGTTCATTTAAATCCTGAAATAAAGCCAGGACTAATTCTCCCGTCTTGGTGTCTAAGTTGCCCGTTGGTTCGTCAGCTAAGACGATAGCTGGATTATCCACTAGCGCCCGGGCGACGGCCACTCTCTGCATCTGGCCGCCTGATAGTTGATTGGATAGGTGCGACCAATGCTCCTCCATAATACCAACCGATTTTAAGGCGGCTTTTGCTTTTTCTTCCCGTTGTAATTTTGGCATACCCCCGTAAATAAGGGGCAGGGTGACATTGCGCAGAACGGTGGCTCGGGGAAGCAAATTGAAAGATTGGAAGACGAAGCCAATTTTAGCTTTGCGGATATCGGCTAATTCTTCATCGGAGAGGGCGCTGACTTTTTTATTATCAAGGATATAATTGCCGCTAGTGGGGATGTCTAGCGCGCCCAAAATATGCATTAGGGTTGACTTGCCGGAGCCGGACGGTCCCATAATCGCCACAAACTCTCCTTTATTGATGGAAAATGAGATTCCTTTTAGCGCCTTGGTTTCAATTGACGTCGCATTGCCGCCATAGGTTTTAGTTACATTATCAAGAGTAATCATATTACTAACGCATCATCATAAAACCCATATCAGGCGCTCCGCCGCCGCGATTGTTATTCCCACTGGTAGAGGCGGTGGTAGCGCCCGTGGCGCTATTATCGATGGTAGCGGTGATTACTTCCGCGCCTTCTTCCAAGCCACTAACGACCTCGGTGTATAAATCATTGGAAATTCCCACGGTTATTGGTATTTGTTGCGACGTTCCATTTTGCAGTGTTTCCACGAATGTTTGATTGTTATTTGCCTGCACGGCGGCATTGGGTATGATAACTACGCCCATTTTTTTGTCCACGATAATAGCCACATCGGTGGTCATTCCAGGTTTTATCCTATCGTCTTGGGTGTCAAAGGCAATTTTAACGCCGTAGGTGACCACTCCTTGACTGGCGGCGCCTAAAGTGTCTATTTCAAATACTTTGCCGGTAAGAGTTGCTTCTTCGACCGCGTCAAAAGTCAGGGTAGCCGGCTGGCCGATTTTTATTTTAGCGACATCGATTTCGTTGAGAGTAATCTCGGCAATTTTTTGTTTACTAACCAATGTTGCCAATACGGTGCCAGTTGACACCGAGTCACCCGCCTTAGAGTTAACTTTGGCGATAGTGCCGGCAAAAGGCGCCCAAATAGCATGGCTGTTTAATTGATCTCTTAACTCGGTTAAAGCCAACTCTTTCTTTTTAAGGCTATTTTCTTCCATTCGTAAATCAATCGGGCTGTTGCCGGTAGGATTACCGATGAGAAAAAAGTCAAGATTTTTTTGCGCGTTGGCAATTTGGTTTTTGGCGTTGGTTAGCGCCTGCTGTTGGGAGGTTAAAGAAGAAATGTGGCTATTAATCTTACTAATATTGCTTCGCAAGCTAGAACTATAAGTATTGAGGACTGCTAGGGGTTTGGCGTAGCGTCGGGTATCGGTGATGTTATCAATAGCGGTATCTATCAGATTACTTTCGCTTTTGGCGGCTTGGGCAATTTCTTTGGCGGTGACGGCTGTTTTTTCTAGCATTACTTCTATGTCAGCGGCTTGGGAGTAGTGGGTCAGATTTTTAAAAGTGGCGATGTTGTTGTCGTAATTATTGCGGGCTTTTTGATAATTGCTTTCGGCAGTGGTGATGAAGCTCTTAATTAAGTAGTACTTGCTACTATCGCCGGCGAACAGGTTTTCATAGGCGCTGGTGTTGGAGATAGTGGTATCCATATCGTCGCCGTAGAGTATGTCATCAAGAGCGGAAATGACGGCGGGTAAGTCAAGGTAGATATTGGAAAGGGTATTGAAGGCATCTTCGTATTCTTGAGTAAGGCTATCTTCGGCTGTTGTTAGGGCGTCTAATTTATCCTGATAATTAATTGGGGCTTGAATTTGACTTTGTTCAAATTGAATTTTTGCCTGTTCTAAGTCCAGTTCCGCGTCGCGGATGGCGTTTTTAGTATCGGCGTTGTCAAGCGTTGCTAACGTTTGCCATTGATTAACTTCTTGTCCAGCTTTAACGCCAACCCAGATAACTTTACCGGAAACTTCCGGTTTGATGTCTATTTGATCAATGGCGCTGACTTGCCCTGAGCCGGTAATGGAAACAATCAGAGCGCCTTTTTCAGCTTGAGCGGTGGTGTAACTAACCTCACTAGCGCCACCGCCCCAGCTAAAATAAACGCCCACCACAAGGATTAAAACTATCACTATAGAGATAATCTTGTGGCGTGAAAAAAAATTAATGATCATTGCCATAATTATAGTTTTTTAAGAGGTGGTGGCGGGGGACCTGGCGGCGAATCTTTGGGTAGAAGCCGAATAATCTCCGCCTCAATTTTTCCTTCTTCGGTCGGTGAACCGATGACAACCACTAGCCCGCCAACCTCTAATTTTTGTTTGACGGCCGTTTCCGAGTTCAAAATAATTATTTTTTCAACATCGTCCCGGCCTTTAATTACCAGTTCTGACTCGTTAATTTCAATAATTTCTCCAAATACTCCGTGGCCACTGATAAAATCATCGCGAGGGACTTGCTGCCAATTGCCAAAAAATCCTTGTTTTGGTCCGGCAAAATTGCGGTGGTAATTATCGGCCCAACCGTAAGAAAAACGCGCTTTGGCTTCGCCGACAAACACGCCGACACAGAAGATAAAAATAACCAGCGCCAAACCAAGTAGGGCGATGATAATCCATTTTAAATAATCTTTATTCATATTTTAATTTTAAGCAGGTTAGTATTGGGTTTTTTTTACGAATAAATAAGCGGAGGATGAAAAGCGCTAAAGCGATATTAGCGATAAAAGCCGCAAAACTTATAGCCGGCAGTGATTCCAGAATGGCGATAAGGGCATTTTGGCCGCCTTCAACCAATAGCGGAATAAAGTGCCATATTCCGGAATTGCTTAATTGGCTGACGAGCGCGATTGTGGTAAATGGCGTTACGGTAATTAATAAAAGTGAAAGCGCAGAAAAACCGAACATTAGCCGCTGTCTCTGGCGCGATTCTTGTTCTTTTTTTATGGCGGAGATAATTCGCTCAAAAAGACCTGCTGGAATTTGATCCATGTATATAATACGATAGAAAAGCGCGTGTGGGTGCACGTTTATTAGTCATCCTGAGCGAAGCGAAGGATCTTTCGTTCGTCATTCCGAGTGGTAGCGAGGAATCTTTAATTACCGAATAATTTTTCTAAGCAATGCCAGCGCGCGGCGATGGCGGCTTTTGACCGTATTTACCGATTCGTGGAGTAAGTTGGCTATTTCTTGCAAGCTAAAACCTTTTTGGTAGTGGAGCGTGAGAATTTGTTGATAATTTTGGGGCAGTTGGCATAAAAATGGAGCTAAGGTTAATTTTGCATCAAGGGCGTTGGCAAAATCGTCGGTTGTGGTTGCTATGTTTTCTAAAAGGGGATTTTCGCCTTTTTCTTTTTCTAGTTGCGATAGGGGAATGGCGTGTTTCTTTTTTAGATGGTCAATAGCAGTGTTTTTGGCAATAGTGAAAGCCCAAGATTTAAAGTTTCCTTTTTTAAGATCGAATTTTTTGAGGTTGCGCCATATTTTAATAAAAGTTTCCTGTGTAATATCTTCGGCTTCTTGTCGGTTGCCGTTCGCGTATTTATAAAAAACAAAGTTATAAACGGATTTAAGATGTCGTTTAATCAAAATCTCCAGCGATTGTTCGCTACCATTTAAATAAGTGGAAATTAATTCTTGGTCGGACCGTTTCATATTGATATCAATGCTAATATACTACACAATTGTCTACTTGTCATTTTCTGATTCTTAAAAAACATTCCAACATTCTCAAGAATGTTGGAATGTTGTGATTGGAATAAATTGGAATAAAGATGAATAAAGGAGCTTACTGTAGGCAGTTTAAAAATTCAATAATTTTGTTGACGCAGTCGTCTATAGATAATTGGTCGGTGCAGAGGACAATCTCTGGTTTTTCAGGTGGTTCGTAGGGGTCGTCAATGCCGGTAAACTGTTTTATCTCTCCGGCGCGGGCTTTTTTGTAAAGGCCTTTGGGGTCGCGGCTTTCGCAAACTTCCAGCGGAGTATTAACAAACACCTCAATAAACTCGCGGCCGATACGTCTACGTATCCCATCGCGAATTTTACGGTAAGGTGAGATGAGAGTGGTTATCGTTACAATACCTTGATCGCTTAACAATCTAGTAATCATACCGACACGGATGACGTGCTGATTGCGGCCTTCTTTGGAAAAACCCACATCCTTAAGCCCAAACTCTTTAGAGAGCTTGCGGAGAATATCGCCATCAAGCCACACTAGGGGGGTATTTTTTTGTTGGAGTTGTTCGACGAGTTTTTCAGCAATGGTGGTTTTGCCAGAACCAGAAAGGCCGGTGAACCAGAGAACAGCACCTCTTTTATCTCGCAACATTTCTCCTCCTTATTAGTATGGCAAGCAACTACTGCTAATATAGCAGAATTAAAGAGGATGATCTAGCTTGTAAAAATCAATTGCCCAAGTGGAGTTGGGGTCGTAGTCGGAGTAGATTTTAGTGTAAGTTTCTGGCGATAGATCGTTGTTGGTGTAGATTTTTGGCTGAACGTTCATTCGGGACGTGTGGTCGCGGTCGAGAGCGAGGTAGTCAAAATTATTTTCTTTGAGATAGGCGGTAAGTGAGGCGATATCTTCAAAACGACCGGGGTATTTTAGCTCTACCAGAACGATGTCCGACTTCGTTCCGAAGTCGGACATCGTTCTGGTGGCGTAAAAGTCAAAAAGGCCGGCTGAGGCGACGCGGGGGTTGGGCAGATTCATCATAATAAAATCCTGATTGAGGGCGATGGCGATTTTACCGCGAATATTTTGCGCCACCCAACGGCCGAATTCTAGAGCGTGATCGGATCGTTTAGCGAGGAAATAATATTGAGGATAAATGAAACCGGCAATTAAGAAAACAAGAAACAAGAAACAAGAAATGAGAACAAGTAATTTACCTCGCCAATCATTCCGAGCGGAGCTTCGACCGTGGTCGGAGCGTAGCCGAGGAATCTCAGTGTTGTGTATATTGTCAAGTTGATGAGATTTCTCCGCTTCGGTCGCCTCTGGCGACCTTCGGTCGAAATGACGAAAAAGATTGCCGCGCTCGCTATTGCTCGCTCGCAATGACAGAGCGACGTCCCTTAATCCAATTACGCTAAAAATCATTACAATCGGAATGAAGGGGAAAAGATAGCGGGGAGTGAAGTAGATGGCGTAGATGGGGGAGAGGGCGAGGAGAAAAACGGTGATGGTGGTGAGTAGAGGCCAAGTTTTCTTGCTAGATTGGGCAATTCCAGGTGCTAGACAGCATCTGGCTACGCCCCAAAGAAAAAAAATAGTGAGCGGTAAGCTAAGAACGAGCAGGGTGAAAACGAGGGCGCCGAGGCCATGAAAAAGGAAGCGGTCGGTGATTTCCAACGGCGAATGGCTTTGTAGATAGCTCAAAAATGTAATGGATTCCGGATCGCCTATGGCGTCCGGAATGACAGGTTGGGGTGTAGGTGTCCAGAGTTGGTCGTAGCTATCTGCCCAGTAGTTGCTGTTTTCGCCGTAGAAGAAGGGGGAGCCGAAGTGGTGGTAGCGTTGGACGAGGAAGGGGCTACTAACGATAATGAAAATCATTATCGTTAAAATGACCAATGACCAGTGACCAGTGACCAGTTGTTTAACTGTCATTCTGAGCGTTAGCGAAGAATCTGTTTTATTTTTACTAAACAACATTCTAACATTCTGCAGAATGTTAGAATGTTGTTTAGTAAGATTCTTCGGCTCTGCCTCAGAATGACGGTTAGATTCTTCACTTTGTTCAGAATGACTGAGTCGGGCAAGCCAAATTGACAAAATTACAATTATCAGTAATAAAATCCCTTGCGGTTTGAGCCAGTAGGCGAAGGCGGCGCACATGGAAGCAAGAATTACGAAGCGCGCCCCTCCGTCATTCCGAGCGAGCGAAGCGAGTCGAGGAATCCCAATACTCGGTATATTACTAGGTTGATGAGATTTCTCCACAGGGTCGAAATGACGGCGATGGTGGATAGATTCTTCGCAAAGCTCAGAATGACGGCGGTGGCGGACGAGAAAATATAGTACCAACAACAAAAAAATCATAAACAACGGTTCGGCGAAGAATTCGGAGGAGCTGTAGACGAACCAGAATGACGATGCGGTGAAAAAGGCGGCTAGGAGCGACCAGTTTTTGCTTAAAAACTGGCGGGCGAGCAGGTGGGTGGGGAAGACGGCCAAGGCGCCAAGAAAAGAGTTAAAAAATTGGGCGTAAACCATCTGCTCAAAAATAGAATGGTTGCGAAAGAAATATAAAAACGGCGCCACAAACAATGGCCAGCCGATGGCGTGGGTACGCATCGGCGCCAGATTACTCGCCAAAATTTCCCGCGCTTTTACCAAGTAGGCAAAGCTATCAACGGTAAAAACCAAGCCGGTGGAGTGAAAACGATAGTAGTAGAAATATAGGAATAATAGATTAGTCGCTAAACTTATTACAAATAACACTAATAGCTTGGTTTTAAAGGATATTTTTTTTGTCATATATTAATATCTTCAAGATTCCACAAACCTAAACTTTTATCGGTGTATCGACCACTGTTTTCTTTGCAATTTTCATTGATTAATTTTAGTGGTTGAGAAAAATGAAATGGTGGTAATTGAAGATTAAGCGGGCGCCATAAGCCGGTGAAGATATCTCGGTTTTTTTGCAGTGTTGGGAAAGTGGTAATTAATAAATAGCGAGCGTCGCTTTTTTTGAAATTGTTAATAACGGCGAGTGCATCTTTCAGTGAAAGATGCACCAGACAATCGCGGCAAATAATTAAATCAGCTTTAGGAAGAACGTCGTTCCTTATGTCGAGTTGTAAAAATATTTTGTGCGCATCGCCATACCTTTGTTGATTTTTTTTAATTAACGCAGGAACAATATCGACTCCGATGTAATTTTCGATATTTAATTGAATACGTTGCATCCAGTGAAAATCGCCACAGGGGGCGTCAAGCAGAGTTTTAGCGCCTATTTCCTTCAAGATAACGGGGACCGCCTTTCTTATTGTTGCTGTTTGAGTTAAGTCTGAACCAGTTCCGGAACGAGAGTATTGTCCATGCCAGCTGTTGGCGTGGTAGATGCGAGAAAATATTATTTGCGCTAGGAGTTTCTTAACCATTTTTGTCCTATTTTTTGCCTGATTTTAATAGTAGTTTTTTTTAGTAGGCGGAAAATTAGCGGTGGGCATAATTGTTGAAACCAGTATTCTATTTTTACAGGCAAGAGAAAGCTATTTTTTTTAGTTTGGGTGGCGGAGCTAAGCAAACGGTTTATTTCTGGCCAATTTTCCTGCTGAGGGATTTGGAATTGTTTGATGGAAACTGTTTTTTGGCCGACAATCCAGATTATCGCATTACTGTCTTGATCGGGTGTTTTGATGGGAATGCCTCTTTGCGAGCTGTATTTTAGGTATTTGATATTAAAATTATTCTGCTTGAAAGCATCAATGATAAAGTGGGGATTAAAGGTGTGAAAACCATGGTAGAGCCAGCCGTTGACGGGGGTGTGTAAAAAATAATAGCCGCCAACCTTAATCATTCGCATGCAATTTTCTAAGCATTGTTTGGTATCAAAGACGTGCTCTAATGAGCCAATATCAATAAGAGTGTGATACTTTTCGTATTCTGATTCGGGGATTGGAAGATTCATGTCATATTTAAGGTCCGAGCGATTATCAAAGGGGTCAAGGGTGGCAATGCTTTTGGCGCCGCGCGCCAAAAGCAACTGTTTGAAATCTTGATAATTGAAATCTTTGGGGATGTCCTTTCCTAAAATATCTTGATAGCCAAAGGTAAGTACCGGCTCTCTGAAAACATCAGATAATCTGAAGATCTCGCGGTAAATTGGGATGTGGTCTTTAATAATAGCCATATTATTTTTTAAATCTTTCCAGCAAATGGCCAAAATTGTTCTCTAAGCGATATTTAATGAAATCAAACAACGGTTTTAATTTCAAATATGCAAGGCGATTCTTAAAGAGTTGTTTTTTAGTAATGAGAGATGTTTTGTAGGCATCGTTGGACATATACCACAAACGGCCATAATCTAACCGAACATAATGCCTAACAATAGGCAGTTGATCTTTGCGTTCAGGGCGGTAGCGGATCTCATTCCAAATATAGGGAATAATTTTTACTTTGTCCGATGGTTTTTTTTGAAAAGCGGAAATAGGAAAAAGTTTTTTTTGGATTGGCGGCAATTGGTTAGCTAGTCCCAAAACATCAATAAAAGCGGCGTTTTCGTGCCAAAGGTGTTTTGAGTAATTTTGCATACTCCATACTTGATTAAGAAAATCTTTTGACCATTGGCTGTTGCGGATTAAAAAAACGCCGGTTAATAAAGTTGTTCCATCATCGTCGTTGATGCTGGTGATATAAAGGTCTTTGTTTGGTTCTATTTCGTCAGCTATATTTTTGTCAAAGCGGGTAAACAGAGCATCGGCATCCATCCAGAAAACGAAATCATAATTTTCTCCCAGTAATTTTTTAGCGATTAACACTTTGTTCCAAAAAGGCGGTCGATTAGAAACGATTTCATTAATTACTTTAACATCATAGCCGTATTGTTGAGCGTATTTTTTTAAGGATAACAAACAAAGTCGGCCAATTTTTTCGTATTTTTTATTAAACTGTGTCGTTAAACAAATTTTAGGTTTTGTTGTTATCATAAGAGTGCACGAGAGATGGATCAATAAAATCGATAGCCTTTTGCCTTTTTTGGGGATTTACGTTTATGTTGAGAAACTTAATAATATTATCTACTACTTTTTGTGGGTCGTGTCTTAAATCTTCGAAATTATTAGTTATGTGTTTGACTTTATACTTTTCAGTAAATTTATCAACGACTTGGTAATATTTTTCGATGCAATCTAAGGTAATAGTCGCTTTGTGCTTTTTGGCGCGCATGAATTTCAAGGATGATTGGTAGGTTTCCCAGTGGTTTCTATTACAGATAATTAAATGAGGATTGGTTAGATGGGGCCAGTATGATTCTAGAAGAAAAGGGGTGGCTAATTCTTTCCAACCCCACAAATCGGACCGTCTTAATCTTATAGTTGTTTTAATTGTTTGATCAAATTTGTCAATAATTTTTGCAATTTGATCTTTAGTTGGAGGATTATACCAACTACCGTTAGCTGTTTTCAGTATTTTATGATTTAATCGCCGAAAAAAATAGTCTTCAAAATATCCCCTAGGATTTAAAAAGTCACTTTTATCGGGAAAGTATCCCATATCAAATCCTAAATTAAATAAAATTCCACTTGTTACTGAAGTCCCAGTTCGGCTAAATCCTAGGACAATTACCGTTTTATCTTTATCGTTATTGCGATGAAATACCAAAGGTAGTTTTTTCGCAATATAAACAATAGCCCCCAAATAAGTTGTTAGGCAGATTTTTGGCTTATCCATTTTTTTAATTTATATCTCTTAATTAAGGCCTTGGGCAGTAGCAGAAAAGCGGCAATAATAGCTACTATAATAACAGTTGGATTGTTGTTGTTCCCCCTTTTTCTTTTCCGTAAATTGAGAAATTTTCTCCAAAAAGTTTTCCACGAATAATATTGAAAGCCAATTAAAATAGCATTGCGGACAGTGTAAAAACTTATTTTATAAGGTTGGTGGCGATTAGTTGCAGAATAGAGATGAAAGGCAATAGCGGTTGGCTCATAAAATGTTTGCCAACTAGCCAGCTGGGCGCGGATGCCAAACTCAACATCATCTTGATAGATAAACATTTCTTCGTCAAACAAGCTAATTTGTTTAAACACAGTTTTTTTTATTAGAGCGCAAGCGGTGCAGGGAGCTAAAACTTCTTGCGATTGGTTGCAGGAATTAATGGATTTTCCCGCGTTCTGTTGCTCAAAAAGGAGGTTGTCGGTCGCGACTATGCCGGTATTTTGGATACTTGGCGGATTACCGGATAAAAGTTTAGAGGTTACGATACCAATTGTTTTATCTGACACGGCTTTAGCAATCAGTTGTTTAAAACAATCTTTATTGGGGCGAGCGTCGTTGTCAAGGGTGATAAAATATTTAACATTTGGATTATCTTGCAAAACTTTTTTAATAGCAGTATTTCTGCCGCCAGCGTTGCCTAGATTACGTGGTAATTCAACAAGTTTGACTTGGGGAAAATTTTGCTTGACAAATTGTACTGACTGGTCAGTTGAGCCATTATCTATCAGATATGCGGTGAAGTTTTGATGGCTTTGATTGAAAACGGAAGTAAGGCAATCGGCCAATAACTCTCGACCGTTCCAATTTAAAATTAAAATAGCGGTTTCCATAAATGATAACTAACGCCACTCCGGAAGTCGGCGGCCGATAATTTTTTCTACCTCTTCAATTTCTTTTTGATAATACTCTCGCAGTTTTTTTCTATCTAATATGTTAAATCCGTCTTTGGCGCAGATTATTTTTTTAGTATTTAATTTTAAAATAAAATCGCCTACGCCGCTTTTTTGCACCCACCACCAGATTTTATGGAAGCCGATCATCTGAAAGACAGCCGACCATTGAGTGAGGACGGACTCTATTCTGGGAAATTTAGGTATGCGTCCCCGGTTTATTTTTTTATGGAGTGCTGACGGAATGAACTGATTATCTATATTAAGGAATTCATAAATGGTTTGAATAAACTTTAGGGGATTTTTTTGGATGTCTTCGTAAATAAGAATCAGGATTTGATTACGAGGAAACAGTTGAAGATATTTGTTGAGTTGCGTAGCGTAACAGCTACCGTTGAGAAAAAAAGGACATTGCTGAGCGGCTTCCCAGAATGATGTTTGGCGGCTGATTTGACCTATGCGCTGGCCATAGAGATAGTTGGAGAATGCCCGATCAACGGGATGGCGCAGGCAGGCAATTAGTTTAACGCTGGGGCAGTATTGATGAATGCGTTCGGCGGCTTTAGGCGATGGTAGGTAGGTTGTCGAAAATTCCCCTGTTTTGTTTGCTGAAGTTTTTCGTAAAGGCGAATTAAACAATTTCTCGTACCATCCAAGCCCCTTATCCCATCTTTCTTTTCGACTGAAAAAGTGAATTTCTTTAACGGGAGCGTAGATTTCTGGATGTTCATAGAGACATTGATGAACCCATGATGTTCCTGAGCGAGCCGCGCCGATGCCGATAAAATCAGGTCCTTTGTTCATAGAGTGTGCATTAGTGAAGGGTCGATAAGATTTAGGGCTTTGCTTTTTTGTTCTGGATTTACTTTAATATCAAGAA
>JBDRBW010000001.1:0-32992 GCA_043822345.1 Patescibacteria group bacterium | reverse complement strand
CCGTCAGTATGAGGGACAAAATTGAATTTAAATAAACGGCTCACTTTCAAAGTGAGCCGTTTATTTTTTATTGATTATTTTGTGCGATGACTTAAATACCCGTCTTTCAAAAACTTTGGGATATATTTTTTGTATTTTTCAAACAATCTACTAGGAAGAAATCTAATGCTCCTAATTATTTTTCGGCAATTTTTTTGCTTACACATGCATCTCATTTTCCAATAAGGATCCGCCTCAGTTATAGAATAATCTATGGTTATCCATTGATCTTTTCTTATATTCTTCATTGCCACCACCGTTACTTGTCCCTTTAATCCAGTATTAGGATTACAAGAGTGATTAATATATCTCCACGGATTATCATTAAAAGGCGATAGCCAAGTATTTTTTGCTATAGCCAACCAATTTGGTCCTATATCGTAAAGTTTTGGATCATATGACCCCTTCTCAACAACGCCCTTGGTAATAAAAATAACTTCATCTTTTTTAATATTCTTTTTAGCAAAAAGTCCATTGCCTAAATTATCAGCCTTAGCAATGTAAACTTTTAAGAAATGTTTCATATGGTGGTTGCCAAGTTTTTTTAATCTTGTGCCAACCTTTGTATGCTTCATAAATAACTTAATTATTAGCTATTTTGCATTAAAAACCAATTAGATGTTTCGGATATTCTGTCGTTGTGGATAATTACTATTGACAGAATTTTTGTATTTGTTATAGTTCAAGTACTAAACGTGAAAGGCATCCTATACGGGTGCCTTTCTTTTTATCTCATTTTCAATCTTTCTCTTAAATATTCAAAATCCCTAAAATTACCACCAGCAAATTTTCTTATCTCTTTAGCTGTCCTTGGACCTCGAGATAAAACAATCATTTCCTTGCCTTCCTTTTTGAGATATTTAAGAACTGGTAAAAAATCTCCGTCACCAGATAAAATAATAACCTTGTTGAATTTATCCTTTTCCTTCATTAGATAAAAAGCCATATCTACATCACAATTAGCTTTTCTTTTGGTAGTGCCATCTTCTTGCTCATAAAGTTTTACTGGCTTCAAATATAATTTATAGCCAAATCGTTTAAGTTTTTGATAAAAACGAACTCTTTGTAAATGACGCTCGAGTAAAATCAATAATCCTTCGCTTAGTTTTTTACCCCTTCTTTTGTCTTTTCACGAAAGCTCTACCTGAACCACTTTTCAAATATTTCTCAAATTCAAATGCTTTGTATTTATCACTAAAGGCAATATAGCTAACAAGTTTTATAGGCAATCTTCCTTTGGTGGCAGGAACATAACCTTTCTGGTGTCTGATAATTCTATCTTGTAGATTATCAGAACAACCAGTATATGGTTTGTTATCTCTACATTTTAAAATATAGACGTAATACATAAGTGAATCCCGCCGTCGCAGGCTTCTAGTGGCGGACTGTGTCCGCCGAAGCCCGCTATGGCGGGCGAAGGCGGAGGAGGTGAGATTCGAACTCACGAGGCCCCGAAGGGCCGCAGGTTAGCAACCTGCTGCAATAGCCACTATGCGACTCCTCCATTTACGAACATAATACCACAAAACCACAATATATCAATTACGAAGCGCTTTAATCCTCTCCTCTACCGGCGGGTGGGTCATAAATAATTTTGTAAACCAACTTTTGGCGCGTTTGCCCTTAAATGGGCTAGTAATGTAAAGATGGGCGGTGGCTTTATTGGCGCGGCGCAGTTGGTGTTGGTCCTGCGATATTTTTTCCAGAGCCGATGCCAAACCTTCCGGGTAGCGGGTTAATAAAGCGCCGGAAGCATCGGCTAAGAACTCCCTTTTGCGAGAAATGGCTAATTGGATAAGCATAGCCGCAATGGGTGTTAAAATCGCCAAGACAACACCGACTAAAATTATTACGATCTGGGCACGACCGTCCCGGTCATTATTCCCACCACGACCCCATATCATAGAACGAAGAAACATATCCGATAACAAGGCGACAAATCCCACCAAAACAACCACTACGGTTTGTAGTAAAATATCACGATTGCCGATATGCGAAAGTTCGTGGGCGATAACTCCCTCCAACTCCGAACGATCCAGCCGTTCCATAAGTCCGGTGGTTACCGCTATGGCGGCGTTGTCCTGATTGCGGCCGGTGGCAAAAGCATTAGGTGCCGGATCATTTATTAAATAAATTCGCGGCTTTTTTAATCCAGCGGTGATACAAAGATTTTCTACTATCCGATGCAATTCCGGATTGTCAGAATAAGGAATATGCTTGGCGCCGGCGGTTGCTAGCGCAATTTTGTCCGAATGCCAATAACTTATTAAGTTAACCACTAAGCTAAAAATAATTGCGAAGTATAAAATGACAGGATTGCCATAAATTTGGGAAAAGAAAAAACCGATGGCGATTATTAGTACCAAAAAAACAAGCATCAACAGCCATGTTTTGCGGACATTGCTTGTTTGGTTGGTATATAATGATGGCATTTCTTAAAAAGAAACTTTTACCGGCTCTTTCGCCGCTTCTTCTTTAAGCTCAAAAAAGTCGGCTTTTTTGAAACTGAACGCGTTCGCTATCACACTGGCGGGGAAGGACTCTACTTTTGTGTTAAGATCGCGGACGTTGGTGTTGTAGAAGCGTCGCGCCGCTTGAATCTTGTTTTCAGTATCGGCCAACTCGCGCTGTAAGTCCAAGAAATTAGCGTTGGCTTTGAGATCGGGATAGTTTTCAGAGACGGCAAATAATGTCTTTAAAGCGCCGCTTAACATATTTTCAGCTTCACCGCGCTCTTCGGTTCCGTGGGCACCCATTGCTCGTGTCCGCGCCTCGGTAACTTTCTCCAATGTTCCCGCTTCGTGCGCAACATAACCCTTGACGGTATTTATTAAATTGGGAATAAGATCGTAGCGACGTTTTAGTTGCACATCAATGTCTGACCACGCCTCTTTGACCCGATTTTTTAATCGGATAAAGTAGTTGTAGGTAAAAACAAGCCACAACACAATAACGGCGGCGACTGCTAATATTATTAATATAGGTGTATTCATATAGTTGTTAATATACCACGAAAACTGTGGACTAATCAAGTAAAAATCTATTACAATAGAGTTATGCAATATATCTTGGAAAAGATAAAGAATAAAATCACCCGCCAAGCCAAGCGGGAATTAAATATTGAATTTCCTCCGCCGGAAATAGAGGCGGATCTGGCCATCCCTTGTTTTAAGCAAGATCCCCAAAAACTCGCTTCTCTTTTAATGGATGTGCGACATCCTATAATAGATAAAGTGGCAGTGGTGGGGAGGTATGTTAATTTGACGCTTGATAAAAATAAACTAGCCAAAGAAGTTTTGGGGGCGGTTGATAAGAGTGGAGATAATTATGGGCAACAAAAGGGAAAGAAAAAAGTTTTAATTGAATATTCCAGCCCTAATATTGCCAAACCACTTCACATCGGCCATTTGCGCAATACGGTAATCGGCATGGCGTTAAAAAACATCTACGAAGCCAATGGTTATAAAGTCATTACCGAGAACTGGTTAGGTGATTGGGGGAAGCAGTATGGCTTACTGATTCTTGGTTATCAAAAATGGCATAAGCAAGGGGGAGTAACCCTAAAGGATTTAGCTAAACTTTATAGCCGCGCCAGCAAGCAAGCGGAGAAAAGCAAGAAGTTTAATGAGGAAGCCAAAGAAATTTTCAGACAACTTGAAAAGGGTAATAAAGAAATACTAAAACTCTGGAAAAAATTCAGAGAAATTAGTATCAGGGACTTCAAAAAAACTTATAAGCTTATTGGCGCTGATTTTGACCTATGGCTAGGCGAAAGTTTTTATGCTCCGCTAATGCCGACAATCATCCAAGAAACAGTCAAAAAGAAAATAGCTAAAAAAGATGGCCAAGCGGTGATAGTTGATCTATCAAAATATGGCCTACGCTCCTATTTGTTGGTTAAGGGTGACGGCGCCTCTTTATACAGCGCCCGCGATCTGGCTACCGCCAAGCATCGCCTTTCTAAATATAAGCCGGAAAAATTAATTTATGTTGTTGGCCACGAACAGGAGTTTTATTTAAAACAGATATTTAAGACGTTAGAACTACTTGGCTGTAAGAAAAGCGAGTTGCAACACGTTACTTATGGTATCGTAACTCTAGCCGGCAAAAAAATGTCCACTCGCGCCGGTAACATTGTTGTCGTTGAAGATATTTTAAATCAAGCCGTTAAAAAAGCCGGTAAAACTATTGGCATTGGGGCGATTATTTATAATCTGCTCTCTCAAGGTAATGAAAAAAATATTTCTTTTAATTTGAAACAAGCGCTTAATCTTAAAGGCAACAGCGCGCCTTACATTCAGTACGGTTATGTTCGCGCTAACGGTATTATGAAAAAAGCTTCAAAATTAAATTTGAAATTTGAAATTAAAAATTTGAAACTAATTTCACACGAAGCGAAGTTAGCGATGTTATTGGCGCAATATCCAGAAGTAATCCAAAAAACAAAAGAATTAAATCAACCCCACCTAATCGCCAACTACCTCAATGACCTAGTTCAGGAATTTAACAGATACTATGAAAATGTGCCAATATTAAAGGAAGAGGGCAATGTTAAAAATTTCCGCCTTTTGTTGGTAAAATCAGTGGCGCAGGTAATTAAAAATGGATTAGCGTTATTAAATATCAAAGTGCCAGAAAAAATGTGACAGCTACGCTGTCATCCCGGACTTGATCCGGGATCTATTAGAAATATGTTTTTTTTCAAACCCCAAAAAATTAAAGTAGCAGTTTTAATGGGCGGCCCATCATCGGAGTACGAAGTGTCTTTAGCGACCGGTAAAATGGTGGCCAAACACCTTGATAAGAAAAAATACGAAGCCAAATCAGTTGTCGTTGGCAGGGACGGCCACTGGCCATTGCCATTAAAAGATGTGGCTAGTAATCACGATTTTGCTTTTGTTGCTATGCATGGCGAATATGGCGAAGATGGGCAGTTACAAAAACAACTAGAAAAACTTCGACTTCCCCATACCGGCTCTGACAGCAAGGTAAGTAAATTAGCAATAGACAAAGCGCGCACCAATAAACTGTTAACTAAAAAAGGTTTAACTTGCCCGCCGGCTATCACTTTCTCCAAAACAAATCTTACGAAGTTGGACTTCGTAAGATTGGTAAGGTTGGGTTTGCCGTTGGTGGTCAAACCAACTGATCGGGGATCGAGTGTCGGCGTCAGTGTTATTAAGTCGGTTGGTCAGTTGGCGCCAGCGATCAATAATGCTCTATTGGTTAGTAATAATGTAATGATTGAAAAATTTATTCCGGGACGGGAACTAACTTGCGCGGTGCTGGCTGGGGAAGCGTTGTTGCCTACCGAAATTAAACCCAAATCCAGCAAGTTTTTTGACTATAAAGCTAAGTACATTAAAGGAGCGTCATTGGAAATTACTCCACCCAAGTTGCCGGATAAAATTATAAAGAACATTCAAAAAACCGCTCTCAAGGCGCACGAGACATTAAGATGCTCCGGATATTCACGAACCGATATGATTTTAGACGGAGATAATAATCTTTATGTTCTAGAAATTAATACTCTGCCTGGCCTGACTAAAACTAGCTTACTGCCCCAAGCGGCTGCCAAGGCCGGAATAAATTTCTCTCAATTATTGGATATTATTATTGATAATTCGGTGTCATCTCGAACAAAGTGAGAGATCTTTTAAAGATTCTTCGCTACGCTCAGAATGACAGAATTCACTATGTCAGAAGATAAAACAATTTCGTGGCGAGCCACGAAAAATAGCCAAGCTATCTCGTGGCGAGCGCCGGAGTTTGAATATTATCAAAAAGACCTTGGCTGGTACTGGACGGTTGTTATTGTCGGCGTGATATTAACCATCATTGCCCTCTGGCAAAAAAACCTGCTTTTTGCTATCTTTATTGTTGTTGCGGTGGTGATGGTGTTTATTGGGGCAAGGCAGAAACCCGAAGTTATTAAACATCAGCTAAATAATGAAAAGTTGTCAATTGGTGATACGGTTTATGAGCTAAGCGACTTTTTCGAGTTCTATATTGATGAAAAGAAACTAGTCCTGCGGCATCAAAGCCGTTTTAAGCCGCTATTCAAAATTCCCATCAAAAAAGAAGACAAAGATGGCATTGCTAATTTATTAAAAGACAAGCTGGAGAAGATGGATTATAAAGAATCATTAACCGACGCCGCAGGTAAATTCCTAGGTTTTTGAGTCCCCATAGTTTAACGGATAGAATACGGGATTGCGGATTCCGTGATCGAGGTTCGATTCCTCGTGGGGACGCCATGAAAAAGTTTAAAAAAATAGCGAAGATCGCAATCGTTGTTATTCTTGTTGCTATCTTTGTTTTAAGTTACTCCGCCTTCTTCTTCCCTTTTTAATCTTCTCTTCCATCATCCCATCGGGGTTGACAGATTATTACCCCGTTTTTTGCGGGGTTTTTTCTTTGTTACGTAACATGCTACGTAGCAATAAAAAACACTCCAACATTCTCAAGAATGCTGGAATGTTCCTCATGCTAACGGCTGTCAACAAGAGGGACAAAATTGGATTTTGATAAACGGTCGCCTAAGGCGACCGTTTATTTATTGCCCTATTTTATCTTTTTTGCTATAAATAATTATAAACGCGGGCGTAGTACAGTGGTAGTACATTAGGTTGCCAATCTAATGACGGGAGTTCGATTCTCCTCGCCCGCTCATAAAAAAACAATCGCCTTAGGCGACTGTTTCTCACAATCACATCGTTTTTAATTTTTCAATTAACCACGAAAAGAACTTGCATAATTGGCGAAGAATATAACCAGCGCCGGCTACTATAATAAACCAAAGAAACAAAAAAAGAAGCAACCACCAAGGAATCTCCATCGCATTTCTCCCTTTGCCACGCTGTAGCTTTAGCGTAAGCGGGTTTCGCAAAACGAACTCTATTCAAGATAACCTAAAAAACCGTTTCTTGCCAATTTTTAGAACCGATCCTTTTTTGATATCAATTTTCTCATCAAAACTCTTAATAACATTGCTGTCAATCTTTACGCCGCCTTGTTTTACCAATCGTCGCGCCTCGGTTTTACTGGGAATGCCTGCTTTAAGAAGAAGGTCTATTAACGAAAGATTGCCACGTCGCTTCGCTCCTCGCAATGACGGGATATCTGTAGGAGTTTCTTTTTTGGAAAAGGTTTTGATGAAGTTTTTTTCTGCCTTTACGCCGGCTGATTTACTGTGAAGATTACTGACGATAGTTTTAGCCAATAGCAACTTAGCTCCGCGAGGGTCTTTTTTAATTTTACTAGCCGCAATATCAATATAGGTTAACGTCTCAAAATATTTCGGCATCAAATTATCAGGTATAGACATTATTTTGCCAAACATTTCATCTGGTTTTTCGTCTATGGCGATATAATTTCCGTAGGACTTGGACATTTTTTTGGCGCCATCCGTTCCCTCTAATAAAGGCATCATTAAAATATCCTGCGGGGGCATATTAAAGCATTGTTGAACTTGCCGTCCCATTAATAAATTAAATTTTTGATCAGTGCCGCCAAGCTCCATATCCGCTTTTATAGCAACAGAATCATAACCTTGAAAAAGTGGGTATAACATTTCTAATATAGAAACATCTCCATTCCCACTAAGACGCTTTTTAAAATCAGCGCGGTGCAAAGCCTGGGAAACACTACTTGCTTTTGCTAAATCTAAGATTATTTCCAGCGCTTTTTTATTTTTAAACCACTTATTATTGTAGTCAATTTCCGTTTTTTTAAGATTAATAATTTTTCCGGCATGAGCTAGATATTCTTTTAGATTCTTTCTTATCTCTTTATCGTCAAGGGGTCGGCGCATTGCGCTGCGGCCACTCGGATCACTAATTTTGGCGGTAAAGTCGCCAATAATTAAGATCGCTTTATGGCCCGCGTCTTGAAACTGGCGTAGTTTACGTAAAACCACCGCATGCCCCAAATGCAAATCCGGCGCGGTCGGATCAATACCAAACTTCACCCGTAGCTTTTTCTTAGATTGGAGTAGTTTCTCCAAATGTTTTTTGACTATTACCTCCTCCACTCCCCGAGTGAGAAGAATTTTTACAGTTGGTTTCATAGGAGAATTATAATATTAAACGGCTCACTTTCAAAGTGAGCCGTTTAATTCTTTTTCACAATCTCATCTATCACCCCATACTTCTTAGCTTCATCGGCGGAGAGGTAGAAGTCGCGGTCGGTGTCTTTTTCTATTTGCGATAGTGGCTTGCCGGTAAGTTTAGCCAAAATATCATTGAGCTTGTTTTTGATTTTAATAATCTGCTTGGCGGAGATTTCAATATCGGCCGCCTGCCCTTCGATGCCACCCATCACCTGGTGTAATAACACTTCGGAGTTGGGCAAAGCGACTCGTTTGCCTTTCTTGCCGGCGGCCAATAACACCGCGCCCATAGAAGCGGCAAGACCGACACAAATTGTCTGCACATCCGGTTTGATGTATTGCATCGTGTCGAAAACCGCCATTCCGGCGGTAACCGAACCACCCGGCGTGTTTATATAAAGCTTGATGTCTTTCTTGGAATCTTCGTGCTCCAAAAACAAAAGTTGGGCGATTACCGTATTGGCAACCGCGTCACTGATGGGGCCGGCTAAAAAGACAATCCGCTCTTTTAACAGGCGGGAATAAATATCATATGCTCGATCCCCCATCGGAGATTTTTCAATTACTGTTGGTATTAACATTTTTCCAAGAATTCAAAAACTTTTTTATTTTGTAATATGCCGTAAATATAATCATAAAATCTTGACTTGTCAAGTTGGTCGGCTTGGTGTTGGTACTTGGCTACTTCCGCCTCAATTTCTTTTTCGTCCGGTCTCAAATTTTCTTTTTGGGCGATTTCGTTGATGATAATGTGGTTGGTTACTCTTTTACGCGCCTCCTCTTCCGCGCATTTGTAGTTTTCTTTAGTTTTATCCACCATAATCTGCGGTATATCAATTTTGCTTTTTTCTGCTATTTCCTCAAGCATTTTAATGCGCGTCTTTTCTTTTTCCTGCCACTTTTTCTCCTCGAGCAAGCCACTTCTAATTTTGCTTTTAAGATCACTCAAACTTTCAAATTTACCCACGCTTTTAGCGAATTCATCATCCAAATTTGGTTCAACGCCGTCTTTTATGCGGCTTTTTTTCAACCAATACAAAGACTTCTCAATCTCCTCATCACCCACTTCCATTTTCTCTATTATAGGGTGTCGTACATCGATATTTTTTTTGGCGATTTTTTTGTAATCGGCGACTTTGACCTCGGGGAAGAGTGTGATCTTAGCTTGGTATTTCAAACCGTCTGTTCCGGAGGTTATTTCTACCACCGGTTTATCAACTAATATCCATTTATTGTCCTGAACCAGCTCATTTAAACTAAAACGAACCGCGTCAGTAGTGGCGTCCTCAAAAACTTTAGCTTTATTAACGGCTCTAGCTGATAATTCTCGCGGCGCTGCGCCTTTGCGAAATCCCTTAAGCTCCACTTCCGACAAAGCTTCCTCGTAAATCGGCTGATAATATTTATCAAATTCTTCCTGTGTTAAATCCACCTCTAATTCCATCATCGAACCTGGCAATTTCTTAAAAGAATGTTTCATTAGTTTTCTATAATAATTTTTTTAAAAAGACCCCACCCTGCTTTACAGATGAGGTCGCCAATTTTATTGCCAAAGTAAAAAGAGTGGCGCTAACACTAAAGTGAGTGTGGCAAGCAATTTAATCAGCACGTGAAGTGATGGTCCGGCAGTATCTTTAAAAGGATCGCCGACAGTATCGCCGACAACCGCCGCTTTATGGGTGGCGGAACCCTTGCCGCCCAAGGCGCCGGTCTCAATAAATTTTTTAGCGTTATCCCAAGCGCCGCCGCTGTTATTTAAGAATAATGCCATCACTACGCCAACAATCGTGCCTACCATCAAAGTAGCGCCGATCGCCTCAGGACCCAATAGAAAACCCACTGCCGTCGGCACCGCTATCGCTGTTAATCCGGGTAAAATCATTTCTTTTAACGCGCCGCGAGTGCAAATATCAACGGAACGCGCATAGTCCGGTTTTACCGTTCCCGCCATAATGCCGGGATTTTCTTTAAACTGGGCGCGAACATCATTAATAATGTAGGAGGCGGCCACACTAACGGCACGAATAGCAAACGCAGAGAAAACAAATATCAGCGCGGCGCCAATTAAACCACCAATAAAGACCACCGGTTTGGCTAAATCAACACTCTCTAAGTGCGCTTCTTCTAAGTAAGCAGAAAACAACAGGAACGCCGCCAACGCCGCCGAACCCACCGCATATCCTTTGGTTAAGGCCTTGGTGGTGTTACCCACCGAGTCTAACCGATCGGTTCGCTGACGAACTTCTTCCGATGCATGAGACATTTCCACGATACCGCCGGCATTATCGGTGATTGGGCCAAAAGTATCCATAGCTAAAATAAAGGCGCAAGTCGCTAGCATACCCATAGTCGCCGCCGCCGTACCGTAAAGGCCGCCGTGTGGCAATCCCGACAGATTTCCTAAAATATAAGAACTAAACAAAGCCAAAGAAATCACGATTACCGGCAAACCAACGCTTTCTAAACCAACTGCGCAGCCACTGATAATGTTAGTCGCTGAACCAGTTTGAGACGCTTTGGCAATTTCTTTGACTGGTCGGTAGCGATACTCGGTATAATATTGGGTAATAAAAACAAAGGCGACGCTGGTCAAAATACCGACTAAGCCAGCGAAGAAAAACCACAGCCAATACTCGCCTAAAAGCAGATAAGCGGCAAGCGCAAAACCAATTGTTGCCAAAATCGTGGTCAAGAAATAGCCGCGATTAAGACCTTTCATCGGATCCTCATCTTCTTTAATTCTTACCGTCATTACACCGATGACAGAAGCGATTAAGCCAAAGGCTCGGGCTACTAAAGGGAAAATAATACCATTAATGCCCAGTACCGGATAGAGGGCAATACCCAAAATCATTGCCCCAATATTTTCTGCCGCCGTTGATTCAAAAAGGTCTGCTCCACGGCCAGCGCAATCACCGACATTGTCGCCGACTAAGTCCGCTATGACAGCTGGGTTGCGCGGATCGTCTTCGGGGATACCCACCTCTACTTTACCTACTAAATCTGCCCCTACATCAGCCGCCTTGGTATAAATTCCGCCGCCCAACTGAGCAAATAAAGCGACAAAAGAAGCGCCGAAGCCGAAACCAACAATTAACAGCGGCACCTTTAACGGATCGTTCAAGCCGCCGTACAGAAGAAAGATACCGGCAACGCCAATAAGTGATAATGCCACTACTAGAAATCCAGAAACAGCGCCGCCACGAATAGAGATTTTTAGCGCCTCATTCAAACTGCTGGTGGCGGCGACCGCCGTCCTTAAATTAGCTCGGACAGAAATGTACATTCCGATATAACCGGAAAGCGCCGAGAAAAAAGCGCCTAGTAGAAAAGCGACAGCCGTATGCCAGCCGTAGTCAAAATTACCGCTTAAACCGTAGGCGGCAAAAAGTATCAACGCCGCCACCAAGGTAAAAGCGGCGATGGTTGTATATTGCCTTTTCAAAAAAGCATTTGCCCCTTCTCTGATCGCGCCAGCGATTTCTTGCATCTTTTGACTGCCAACGCTCTTCCTTAAAATTGATTTCGCCAAGAAATAGGCAAAAAGCAGAGTTGCTAAACTGATAACTATTACTGAGGTAATCATAATTTTGTTTTTCTCCTTTTTGCTGTCAAATAACTAGTTGTAGTTTAGTATATGATCAAGCAAAACACAATTTTTATTCTGGTTTTTCGACGGTTTCTTCTTCGGTTACTTCGGCGATACCTCCTTCCTGAACTTGTTCGGGATTATTTTGTGAACGCACATCAATTTTCCACCCCGTTATCTTAGCGGCTAAACGGACATTTTGTCCACCCTTGCCGATTGCTAAACTAAGCTGATCTTCGTCGATAAAGGCCCTTGCCTCACGGCGGGGCAAAATCTCTACATATCTAACCTTAGCTGGTGAGAGAGAATTAGCAACAAAAGTTGCCGGATCCTCTGACCACTCAATAATATCTAACTTTTCATTGCCTAACTCGTTACTTACCGCCATTACGCGCGTGCCTTTCTGGCCGACGCAGGAACCAACCGGATCAATACCCTCTTCTTCCGAATCAACGGCAAACTTAGTGCGGCTACCGGCTTCTCTGGCAATCGCCTTAATCGTAACGATACCATCGGCAATTTCCGGCACTTCTATCGCAAACAATTTACTGATAAATTTCGGGTGGGAGCGGGAGAGAATAATCCCGGGCATTCTTGATTCCTCTTGTACGGCTAACACTAAAAAACGCATCCGGTCGCCGGAACGATAATGCTCACCCGGAATCAATTCATTATAAAACATAATGCCTGTTGCCCGGCCTAAATCGACATAGACATTACCTCGCTCAAAACGTTGCACGATACCGCTAACTATTTCGCCTTCTTTATCTTTATATTCGTCTAAAATAGAGTCGCGTTCGGCTTCTCGTAATTTTTGCAAAATAACTTGCTTGGCGGTCTGGGCGGCAATTCGCCCAAAATCACCATGGGTTTCCAAGGGAAAAGTAAGCTCGTCTCCCAACTTAACACCAGCTTTCATCTTCTTGGCCTCCTCTAATAAAATATGCCGATCAGGATTATAGCGAGGAAGCTTTTCTGAATCTTCGCCTTTGTCATTCTGAACCGTAGGTGAAGAATCTTTTAAAGATCCTTCGCGATGCTCAGGATGACTATTTAATTCTTCTTCCGGCTCTACTATATCCACTGTCGTCTCATCAACAATTGTCTTCACCTGCCAAAACTTAACATCACCGCTTTTAGCGTCGAATTTCGCCTTAATAATTTCCCCTCTTTTTTCGTATTCTTTTTTATAAGCAGCAGCAATAGCGTCTTCAATCGCGGCCAATACCTGATCGGCTTCAATGTTTTTCTCCTCGGCGATTTGCCGCACCGCTGTATTTAACGTTTTTAAATCCATAGTTACAACGAAAGGCCGCATACCAGCGACCTTTGATAATTTGAGTATAATAAAATAGATCTAGAAAGTCAACTCTAATTGTGGTAAAAGTATTATGATATGAGTATGCTCAATTATTGGCTTGATAACAGCGAGGTGGTGAAGAAAGCCTATAGTTTTATTAAAAAAAATCATGCTGGTCAAAAAAGAATCAGCGGTGAGCTTTATTTTGATCACGCCATCAAAACCGCCGAGTTGGTGGCTAAATGGAAGTTGGACGAGGCCTCGATCGCGGCGGCATTACTGCATGATGTTATTGAAAACACTCCTGTTTCGTTGAAAGAGGTTGAAGAGGAATTTGGCGAGGAGATAGTTTTTTTAGTAAACGGTGTTACCAAACTCAAGCGTGTTGAGTACCACAGCGGCAGGGTAACTAAGGCGGAAGTAGAGAATATGCGCAAGTTTGTTTTAGCTATCAGTAAAGATATCCGGGTGGTTTTGGTACAGTTAGCCAATCGCCTCTGTAATATGATGACTATCGATGCTCTGCTGCCGGAGAAGCAACAGCAAATCGCCGCCGAGACGATGGAAATCTATGCCCCGCTTGCCTACCGTTTGGGTATGTATAGTTTAAGCGGCCAACTTGACGATCTGGCCTTTCTTATTGTCTATCCTCAAGAAAATCAATGGTTGAACGATAATGTTCGGGAGCGCTACAAACAACGAGAGGAGTACGCCAAAAAAATAAAACCGCTGATTAGAGAAGAGTTGGAAAATAGCGATGTTAACATAATTAATGTAACCTCTCGCGCTAAACGCCGCGCCAGTTTGTATAAAAAACTATTGCGTTATGATATGAATCTGGAAAGAATTTACGACCTAGTAGCAATTCGTTGTATTGTTAAGACCGTTGAGGATTGCTACGCCGCCTTGGGAATTATCCACAAAAAATGGGCGCCGGTTCCCAATCGTATCAAAGATTATATCGCTCTAGCTAAACCTAACGGTTACCGTAGTTTGCACACCACTATTTTTGGCCCAGAAGAAAAAATAATTGAACTGCAAATTCGCACAGCGGAGATGCATAATGAGGCCGAAAATGGCATTGCCGCTCATTGGGCTTATCAGCAAAAAAAAGAAACCAAGCACTACAAGAAAACCGCCTCTTTCGCTGTTCAGCAAGAACGTATTTGGACTCAGCAATTAAGAAATTGGCAGACAAAACTCACCGCTGACCCCGACGAGTTCATGCGTTCGTTCAAGATTGACTTTCTAGAAGATCGTATTTTTACTCTAACACCGCAGGGAAGAGTAATTGATTTACCGCGCGGTTCAACACCGGTTGATTTTGCCTACCAGATTCACAGTGAGATTGGCGACTCCTGTACAGGCGCTCGAGTTAACGGCAAGATAATGCCACTTGGCAGACAGCTGGAATCTGGTGATATGGTTGAAATTATGACGCAAAAAATAAAAAACCATCCGAGGACTGGCTGAAGTTTGTGAAGACCAATATCGCCCGCCATCACATTAAGGCCAATGTGCGGCGCAAGCGATTGGTCAACTAAGCAAAATTATCTTTATCTATTGGTAGTAGTTTATTAACAATAGCTTTAAATTCTTCGGGAGAGAAAAAGTTAATAGTAATCTTTCCCCCTCGGTCGTTTTTTTGCAAAGAAACTTTTGTTCCCAACGCCTCCTGCAATTTTTCTTTTATAAATTCTAGTTCTGGGTCGGCGGCGGTAGGTAGATTATTAGAGTTTTGATCGGTTTGCCGTGGCTCATTAAATTTCCTTATTCCGGAGATTCGCGCCTTTAACTCGCGGACGCTAATATTGTTGTTAATAATTTCTTCAAAGAGATGTTTTTGTTGATTGGGGTCATCAATAGAAAGCAATAACCTTCCCTGGCTATCGCTTAGCTGGTCATTGGCGATAGCGTCCTGAATAATAGTCGGCAGGTTTAATAATCGTAAAACATTTCCGATCGTCTCCCGGCTTTTGCCGATACGAGCGGCAATCTCCCGCTGGGTAAGGCCGAACTCCTCCTGTAGGCGAGCGTAAGATCGGGCGGCCTCTATCGGATTCAAATCCTGCCGCTGAACATTCTCAACAATAGCAACTTCCAACCGGTCTTTTTCTTGAGCGACGGCGCGAACGATCGCCGGCACTCTTTCTAAACCGATTTTTTTAGCGGCCATCAAACGGCGTTCACCGGCAATAAGTTGATATTCTACTTGGGTGCCAAAATCGGTGTCTTTTTGGACTTTGGAAACAATCAATGGCTGGATGATGCCATGTTCCCCAATTGACGCCGCCAGCTCCGCTAGGGCATTTTCATTAAAATTCTTTCGTGGCTGTAGTGGATTGCGTTTAATTTTCTCCACCTCAATTTGGTAAACAGAACTTCCGCTGTCATCTTGAGTGGAACGAGGCCGAGTTGCGCTCGGCCGAGCGGAATCGAAAGATCTCATCGGTTCGGATTTATTACGATCTTCCGATTGCTCTCCTTTATTTGGAATTAATGATTCTAGTCCTCTACCTAACATAGTTAAAAATTTAAAATTTAAAAATCAAAGTGTAAAATTTATGTATCGAGCTTTGCTCGACCTATTTTATAATTTTACATTGTTCCGACTTTGTCGTGAATGCGCGATTAATCGGCATCATTTTCCATTTTGATATTTACATTTTGCATTTTATTGTTCTTGCGCGATCAATTCGCGCGCAAGCCGTTCATATGCCACCGCTCCATGCGATTCCGGTGCGTACAAACAAATCGGCTTGGAAAAACTGGGCGCTTCAGCCAAGGCAATCGCGCGGGGAATCTCTGTATTATATACATGCCCCACAAAATGGCGCCGCAACTCCTTCGCTACCTCTCTTGAGAGGTGTTCCCTATTATCATACATCGTCAACAAAGCTCCGGCAACTTTCAGATTTCTTCCTAGATTATGATTAATCATATCCACCGTTTCTAAAATCTGCCCTAAACCCTCCAAACCATAATATTCACACTGCACCGGTATCAAAATCTCTTCGGCGGCTACCAAGCCGTTGACGGTTAGCAAGCTGACGCTGGGTGGCAGATCTATCAGTATATAATGGTAGAGATGAGTTATCGGTTTTAGTAAATTACCTAAGTAATATTCTCTGTTTGGTTTATCTAATAGTTCAATGGTGGCGCCGGCAAGATTGGGATGCGATGGCAGGTAAAAAAGATTACCAACCTCGGACCGTCTCACTAGTTCTAGCGCTAATCGGTTACCGATTAACCCATCATAAATACTTCCTTCCTTATCTTCCCTAACATTAAAACCTAACCCCGAGCTGGCATTAGCTTGTGGATCAAAATCAACCAAAAGCACTCTTCGGCCAAACATCGCCAGATAGGCGGCTAAGTTGGTGCTAGTGGTAGTTTTCCCAACACCTCCCTTGTTATTACAAATCGCAATTATTCGTCCCATCTATTTGATTTTACCGTTAAAATATGGCTAAATCAATTTTATAGTGTTGTCATTTGCTCAGGTGATGGAATTGGCAGACATGCATCGCTCAAGACGATGTGGGATTTATCCCGTGTGGGTTCGACTCCCACCCTGAGCACTAGTGAGGAAATTGCAAGTTTTGAAGGTTCGCCTTGCTTCGCTCGGCGACTAATTCGTATTGAATTTTCGGGGCAAAAACAAATTGGCGATTTTGAAAGAAGAAAAGAAAAATAGAAGAAAAGCTAGGAATAGTGTCATAGAAAAAACGGTCGCCTAAGGCGACCGTTTGTCGTTTTACAAAATTATTGCGAAATCTCGTAGCTGCCATTGGCTAACAGGTAGGCAAAGGGGCTTCCTTGTGGCGGTGGAGCATAAGCCGCTTTGTGGGCGTAGCTCTGCCAGAAACCAAGCCAGGCGCCGGCGATAATCACATATTGATCGCGGTCAACAATCTTCAATTCTTTCAATTTACCGTTGGCGTGGTAGGTGCGGATTATACAACGTCTGGTAATCGGATTACCCATCGGCTCATGAACATGTCCCATTACATAAAACATTGTGAACTCGGTCCACTCCATTGGCCGCGCGGCGGAATTTAGCTTACCGCCAATTGTTCGCGAACCACTGGTACCGTGCGCGCAGTAGAAATTAAAGCGATGATTTTTCCAGAGGATATTGGAAAATACCGGTTGGTCATAATAAGGAATACCCAACATCATACATATCCACTCTAAAGGATCAAGGTTGGCGACTTTAATAGTCCGCCCCTCGTGATTTCCCGGAATTGCCCACAAAATTTTATGGGCGATAGGACGCAATAGTTCAATCATTGACTTGATTTGTTGCGTCGGTGTCATAATGTCGTTATAAATCGATCCGCCAACAGAGCCGGGTAAGGCATTATTAATAAGATCACCATTAAGAAAGGTGAAAACGTTATCCGTATTCCCAATCCACTTAATGTATTCTCTAACTTCATCATAGCGGCACTCCTCTGCTCCCCAATGAACATCGGAAAGCGGTACCATCATCAATTTTCTGAAATTCATATCCGGAAATTGAAACCATAGATATGGTTTTCTAGTATTGGAACATCTAGCCACTCGCCAAATTCTTGGCTTTAATATTTCTTCTTTAATCTCTGGTTCGAAGTAATAATACAACTCATCCTCAAGACGTTGGGTGAACAAATTAAACCCCGGAGTCGGCTTTTTCAACCATCTTTCAAGTTTCTTTTTATCGCTAGGATTTTTAATCAAATCTGACCGAGCGACCGAATTTCCTACTCCGATAGCATCAACCAAATTGCGCGCCTGTTTTTTCATCACCCACCTCCATTTCCATTATCGTTTATGTTGTGAGGTAATAGGTTAGTAGTTGGCGAAGAAGAATAAAGGAAGACGGCGCCATTTTTATACAATACGCAGTTTACTTGTCCTCTAACTGGCAGAGGATAGCCCCAAATCGAATCGCGAGATCCGTCATACTTCACAAATGATGGGGTAATAAATGCATATTGTACCGCCTCCTCTAAATCGAAGTTGAAAAGGTTCTCTCTCACCCGAGTGGGCTTACTGGAAATTGAATCTCTCATATGCGACATCACATAAAAATGGGTGAATTCGGTCTGCGCCAACATTCTCATAGCCGCATTCATTTTAGTGCCTTTTTTCTGTGAAGACCCTCGGCCATGAATACAGCAAAAGGTAAACAAGTTACCAGACCAGTGAACACCTACCAACATTGCGGTACGGAAATAAGGAATATTGTGGCTATTACAGAAGTGTTGAATAGGGTCGTAGTAGGCCTTTTGCATTTTTTCTTCAAAACATCCACCTTGCGCCCATAAAATTTTGTGGGCGATTGGATTCAAAAGACCGTAGAATTCTTGACACAATTTATCCCAATTTTTCTTGTCGGCGGTTTTTGTTGTTTTACGAGGGTGAATACAGTCACCATTAAGAAAGCAAAAAACGTGTGGTTCTTGAGCAATCCAATTAATTCTTTCCTCAAAACTTGATTGATCGCATAACTGATGGCCAAACCAAATATCAGATAATGGCACAAGACGCATCTTTTCTTTTTTTCTATCTTCTCTATCGCCGATGCTTCTTTCTTTCTTCCAGCCGACATCTTCGGGGAAGATAATGTCGACAGCCGGACGGCCGCCGCTTTCCAGAACATAATTCCAAATTCTTTTTTCGCCATTAGCTTTTAACATCGGAATACAATAGTAACGCACCTCTCCTGGAAGAGTGTTGTCCTCAAGAATTTTTTCTTCTTCTGGAGGATTTTTGAGTAATTGTCTTATCTTTCTTTCTGTTAAGCCAAATTTACTGAACTTACCAATTAATTCGCTGATAGTGCGACCGTTACGAAGAAAGTCAAAGAAATCATCCCGATTTAATTCTGGTTTTTCAGATTTTTTTTCTTTAGCCACGTCCCTCTCCTTTTTCAAAGAGCTATCAAATACTGGTATTAGCCTAACAAAAAAGCTAATCGCTCACAAGTACCGTCTCGCCGTTGATTATTTTTTGAATTTTATTATCTTCGCCGACAATAATTAACCCCTCGGCGTTGTTAAAAATCTTATCACTATACAACTCTGTTTTTAGCCCCAGTTTTTTTATTTGATTGATAATCATTTCGCCGGCGGCTAGAGATTCAACGTTGATTACCAACGCCTCTGGCTCTACTTCGGCGATACCCAAAAGCATAGTTTGAAAATCGTTTTCACTGGAAGAAAAAAGCGCGTCGGCAATTAAGCTTTCGCCTAGCTCTTTGACAACAATCTCTCTCAATTGCTGTGTTGCCTCTATATTCTCGGAAATAATAGCCGCTGTTTTATGCTTATCTGCGATTAAGTCAGCCAAAACCTCACTCACCGGTGGCGTATTATTAACCTCTGATTTAACGCCATCTTTTTTATCGGTCAGCGACCAGACCGCAACCGTGACCAGTAAGAGTAAAATTAATAAAATAATTACCCACTTTCTCATCTCGCGGTTATCATACCAATTTTTCTTAAAAAAGAAAGCCCTATTCGGGTTTTTTCTTTGCCATTTTATAAATTATGTCTTTCATTTCGTAAGGAAAAGGAATATTTTCAAAAACAAAGTCAGCTTCTGCTCCGGCGGTCTGGACGTGAACTTTGCCATAACCAAGAATAGTGGGGATAACGCCTACGACCTCAACGGATATCTCCTGAACACGGTCATGGTTTATGGAAATCGTATTACGGCTAAAAAGTCCGCGTAATTCTATTCTTATTGAGCGCTGGTTGGTTACCACCCATAAATCCAAATAATAATCAGCAAAAACAGTTAAAGATATTACGAGTATTGCCTCGGCGAAAATTATTGCCAACAGCCAAATAAGAGTAGTGTTCATATGAGCAAACACCAATGAGTAGTTGGCATCATAAATAAAGAGTAAAGCGGCTACGAAAAAAAATGCCAAAAATCCCAACCGCAAAAAACTGCTGAACAAAGTAAACCAATGGCGGCGGCGGATAGTGATAACTTCTTCTTGCTCGCGTAATCGAAAAGCTTTATTGGGGCCGAATTTAATAAAATGATAAATCAGGACGACTAAAAAAGCCCCCGTAACAAAAACACTAAGTTGCATCAATATCTGTATAATGTCAGTCAACATAACCTTATTTGTAATGATAACAAATAAAGGAAATCTGCGGGAGTGGAGGGAGTCGAACCCCCAGTCACGGTTTTGGAGACCGTTGGTTTGCCATTAACCGACACTCCCTTTCTTTAATTATTATGCCATTTTTTATTGCTCAAGTAAATAAAGAAAATCCCCGCCGAGTCGAACTCGGCGGGGCTGTTGTCAGAAACTGACGCGGAGGATTTCCTGACCATCGCGCTTAACAGTTACGTAACCGAGCTCTGAAGTATCGGGGGTTACGTTGATGCGATCGAAGGAGACTTCTTCTTGTTCTAAGATGGCTACGATCTTTTCGAGCAGTTCACCAGCCCATCTTTTGACCAACTGACTGGCGCGTCTCTTGTCTTGAAGGCAGTCAACTTCTTTTTTTCGCCTCATAAACTCGTCGGCCACCAAGCCGATGTACCAATCCAATTCTCCACGCAAATCACGATTCATTACCCATCTCCTTAATGCAAGTTACTAGCTATATTATAGCATTAACCAACTATTTTGTCAATTACTTTTTATGTTCTTTGTGAACAGTGTGCTTCCGACACCACTTACAGTATTTTTTTAACTCTAACTTTCTCTCCACTGATTTTTTATTTTTTGTCGTATAGTAATTGAAGCGCTTACATGCCTCGCACTTCATCTTTATTATATTTTCTGAATAACGCGATTTTTTATCTGCCATATTCTACCAATATTACTATTTCACCACTCAATAGTCAACAAAAATAAACGGTCGCCTAAGGCGACCGTTTATTTTTGTGAGCCGATGGAGAGGATTGAACTCTCGACCTCGATCTTACCAAGATCGCGCTCTGCCACTGAGCTACATCGGCTAAAATAACTTTGATTTAAAATACTTTCTTATTTCTTTATCTATATCTCCTGCGCCCATAAATACAACAACAGAATCTCTTTCAATAAGCTTAAGCGCTTCACTAAAATTTTGCAAATACTTTGCTTTAATTTTTTTAGCAAGGTCCGCGGAGGTTTTGCCACCCTGTAGTTCTCTGCCGGCGACTTCGTAGGTGGGCAAGATGCCGACAATATCAAAATCGCCAAATGCTTTAGTAAAATCATCAAAGAGATTAGTGAGCCGTTCAATTTGGTGTGGTTGAAAGATGGCTATGATTTTTTTATCACCGTATTTTTCTCGCAATGCCTTACCCACCGCCTTAATTTCGTTTGGGTGATGAGCATAATCATTGATATAGGTGGAACGCCCACATAACGTATCTATTGGCGTCATATATTCCATTCTTCTCCAGGAGCCGGCGTACTTTTTGACCGCTTGTTGGGCAATTTTTTTCTTAACACCCAGCAACTTAGCCGCCTGCCACGCCGCCTCGCAGTTTAATTGATTAAACTCGCCGGGAATTTGCAATAACCAAGAGATCCCTCGACTCGCTCTGCTCGCTCGGGATGACAAGGGGCGGGGATTGTATTTAATTATATTGGCTTGGCAATTTTTTATAGCCTGCAAGGAATTTTTATCTTGGGCATTGACGATAACACTTCCCTTTTTGTCTATATTATCTATGTAGGTAGCAAAATTTTTAATAACTCCCTCCAAATTTTTATGAGTATCAAGATGTTCTTTATCAACATTGGTTAAAACGATGATATTGGGATGATAATAGTGAAAAGAATTATTCCATTCATCGGCCTCAATGACCAGAAACTTACTTTGGCCTAAACGAAAATTATTGCCACCGAATTCTTTTAATCGGGTGCCTACTATAATAGTAGGGTCTAGGTCGGCTTTTATCAGCATTAATGACAATAAAGCGGTGGTAGTGGATTTGCCGTGGCTACCGGAGACGGCGATGGTGAAATATTCTTTGGTCAATTCTCCCAGCGTCTCGGCGTAACTAAGCATCGGCACACCAATATCCCGCGCTCTAACCATTTCTGGATTGCCCGCCCTAACAGCCGCCGAGTAGATTACTTTATCAACATCATCGGGAACGTTTTCCGCATCATGTCCAATATTTATATTTAGTTTTATAGGATGTCGTACATCGTATAAAAGTCTTTTGGTAATTTCTGATTCTGATAAATCCGAGCCACTTACTTCCCAGCCCTTGGCTAAATAAAAACGAGCCAGCGCGCTGACCCCAATCCCCCCAATTCCGATAAAGTGAACTTTGTTCATTGAGCCGCCTACAGGAATCGAACCCATGTAAGAGGTTTACAAAACCCCTGCTTTACCACTAAGCTAAGGCGGCGTCCACTATTTTATACCATTTTTTGCGGCAAATTGCAAAGTTGCAATTCATAATCAGATCAATCTATAATTCCAATATGGACAAAGAAAAATTAAATAAATATAAAGAGTCGTTGGAGAAGAAAAGGGCCGATCTTTTAGAAGATATGAAAGATGTACCATTGGTGACCGATATGGGCAGTGATGTTGAGAGCGACTCTTTTGACGAAGAAACCGATGAGGCGGAGGAGATGTTTAACGATGCCGCTACGCGAGAGGTTCTAAAAAAGCGGCTAGATGATATTGAAGCCACTCTCAAGAAAATAGAGGATGGGAGCTTTAAGTAGAGCGGTCGCGGAGGCGATAACCGAAGGCCTCGCTGATGTGGTCATGGTTGACGATATCTATACCGGCAAGATCGGCAATAGTTTGGGACATTTTTAACAATCTATAATAACCGCGAGCGGTAATTAGCGAGCTTTTAAACATCTTCTGTAAATAATTCTCCGCCTCGCCATTTAGTTTAATAATTTTCTCACACTCTTTGGATGTTAATTGGGCGTTCAGCTTCCCCTGACGTTTTATTTGCAGTTCTCTGGTTTTTAATATGTCATTTTGAACGCTGGTGGAGGAGTTTTTTTGGTTATGGGACTTATCTCTTAATTCCTCTAATTCCACTCTTGGTACTGTAATCTGAATATCAATTCTATCCATCAATGGGCCGGAAATTTTCTTTTGATAACGCAACGCTTCATTGGTGGTGCAAGTGCATTCTCTCTGGTCATCGTTTTTATAGCCGCAGGGGCAGGGGTTCATTGCCGCTACCAACATAAAGTCGGCTGGTAGGTCGAGATTGCTCTTGACGCGGGCAATTATCGCTCGCCTACTCTCTAGGGGCTGACGTAGCGCCTCCAGCGCATCGCGGCGAAACTCCGGTAATTCATCTAAAAACAAAACCCCGCGGTGAGCCAAACTAATCTCGCCCGGTTTAGGATTGGAACCACCGCCGGCAATTGCCGCCAACGAAGCGTTGTGATGCGGGTTACGAAATGGCCGTTCCACAAACGGCCGTTTTTTTAACAGTCCGGCGGCGCTATATATTCGGGTAACCTCAATAATCTCCTCTTTAGAGAGCGATGGTAATAGGCCGACTAACGCTTGCGCTAGCATTGTCTTGCCACCGCCCGGAACGCCTTCCATTAAAATATTGTGTCCGCCGGCCGCCGCCACCAATAACGCTCGCTTGGCATTCTCTTGCCCGCGAATATCGTCTATAGAAACCCTACTTCGTTTTTTATTTTCGTCATCCTGCCTGCCCGCCATAGCTTCAGCGTCGGCGGGAGCGTTAGTGAAGGATCTTATAGAGGTTGGCGGCTGAATCCCAATCTTCCCTCTCCCCTCCAAATATTCTATAAGCTGTTTCAGATTATCAATTGGCACAACTTTTACATTATCAATAATCGCCGCCTCTTCAGCGTTGTCCCGAGGTACGAATAAGAATTCATAACCCAAATCTTTAGTCAAAAGAGAAAAATTAAGGACGCCATTAATTGGTCTTAGTGAGCCGTCAAATGCCAAAGCGCCGACAAACAACTTGTTTTCCGTATTGAAAGATTTTAATTGTTTGGTAGCCAGCATATAACCAAGGGCAATTGCTAAGTCATACTGCGAACCGCCTTTTTTTAGCTCGGCTGGCGCCAAATTAACTACCACTTTTCTATTTTCTTTTGTTGGCGGTTTGATGCCGCTATTTTTCAACGCTGAAGTTACCCTCTCTTTAGCTTCGGAAACAGCTTTGTCACCAAGTCCCACTATTGCAAAAGCGTGCAAGCCAACATGAAGATCGGTTTCCACTTCAACCAACTTGGCATCAATGCCATCTAACTCGGCGGAGAAAACTTTAGAGAGATTACTAGGCATAATAAGTTCTGTTTAGGATAGAAAATTAAAAGATGGAAGTCAATGTACCCTCCTTCGCTCTACGAGCTACGGAAGGGTTATTTTTACAAGACGCAATTCAACCATAACTTTACAGTTATGGTATTCTTGCGTGTAAAAATAAAAAACGCGCTCCTAATAGGAGCGCGTCTCTTCTTTATTGATTTCTTCGATGGTTAGATTGGTTTCCCGACAGAGAAACTCCACCACCGATTCGCTGGATGGATGATATTCTGATTTGAAACCGACGGCCATGTAAAGGCCGGGGTGCGGTTGCTGGGATCGGGACCTCCAGTAACAATCCACTCCCTTGCCAAGTGGCGCCGCATTGCCGACAACGCTTCGTTCCGGCGCGAAGACACAGTCCCCCATCCCCTTGAAAGCCTTGGCAATTCTCATGACCCGTTCTGAATCATAAGGATTAGCAAAGCTGTACGCCATGAACAGAATTCGCGCTTCATTGCGACCATCGTGGAATGCCAGGACAACATGATCGGTGTCCCACTCTCTCACTCGCACAAAGAAAATATCCACCTCTCTCGTCGTAATCATTTTCTCGTCTCCTTTTTCGGCTTGTGGGTTGCTTCAAACTACTACTGATATAGTAGCATATTTTATCATTGTTGTCAAACCCCGTTAGATATTTTCGTAATGCCTTATATCACAATCTTTTTCGTTATCTGTCAAGTCAATGGCTATTAAGTCAATTTGCCATCCTTTTTCATTATCTACTAGCTTTAGATTGTTGTTGGCGTAAATATAGGCAGTTCGTTGAAGTTTTTTTAGCTTCAATGGTGATAAATTCATTTCCGGACTCATTTCTGAACTCCCGAACCTCATTGCTTTCACCTCAAAAAACACCAAAAGGCCGTCTTTTTTCTTGGCGATAATGTCAATCTCGCCATATTTTTGACGATGATTGCGTTCTAATATCTTGTATTTTTTACTCCTTATATAATCGCAAGCAAGATCCTCACCTTCTTTTCCTGTAACTTGTTTAAAATTCATAGTTTTTCAAATCGTCATTTCGAGCATAGCGAAGCGGAGTCGAGAAATCTCATAAATTATATTGGTGTATAGTCGATGAGATCCCTCGACAGGCTCGGGATGACGATAAAAACATTATAGTTTGGAAATGCGGCAATGGCAATTGCGGAGCTCAGCTCAGCTGATGCCGAACTCATTGCCGGATTGCCGGATTACATTTCCGGATTATTTTGCGTTTGAACATGGTAGACACCTCTCATCAAAAAACACGAAATCGCGATTTATGTAGGTTTTATAGGCTTATCGGGTTTTTTGAAAAAGGGCTGTGGTATACACCGGTAGACACTTCTTGTCAAGGTTTTGAGAACCCGATAAGCCTATAAAACCTACATAAAACGTCAAAAAAGGGGGTGTCTACCATCTGTCTACCACTGTCTACCATTTTTTGCCATCACTGTCGCAAAATATAATCCGGCAATGGCAATCCGGCAATCCGGCAATGGACTGTTGCCGGATTGCCGGATTAAAAAAAGAGCCAGGTATAGCATTATACCTGGCCGTTTCTATTTATAGTGAGTTCGTCGAACTATTTTGGACTAATAATAACTTTAGCGCTTGGTCCTGTAAGGTACTTCTTGGCAACATATAATATCTGATGTCGGGTTAGTTGCTTTAGTTTATCACCTCGCTCATGTAGCTGTTTAAGATTAAGGTCGCCATTAGCGACTGCTGTTATGATCATTTCCATAAGATTTCCTGGTCCTCGTTGAAAAGCATCTGTGTACTCATAATCTAAAATATATCCACGCCAAGCATCTAATTCTTCCCGACGCACTAGTTGTTTACAAATATCATCGCATTGCCGATAGAAGGCATTAATTCCATAACGAAGATAATTCTCATCTAAAGTGGCAAAATGAAATCCTAAAAATCCATGCGTGAACGAACTATGGGTAAATACCGGGGCGCGATAACACCCTTTTCCCCAATCATGATTTTTTGTCCGCAGTTCATGATACATTCTGCCTGATAAAATTCTGGCTAAAACATCCAACGCTTCACTGTCAGTTGATGTATAGGTTGTGGTAGGAAAGCCGACAATTACGTGATGTTGATGAAGCCCGGGACGGCTCTCGTATTTTTCAATATTTGCTCTAATAGGGGAGCGGCATCGTCCTCTGCATTTCTTAAATCCATAAAGTTGATTCTTTCTAGGCCCCCAGTTTTTACCCCAATCGCCAAATTCTCGTTCTACTAACAACTTAACTTCTTGATGTGATGGACCTAAAAAAACAACGAAAATATTAGCGGGGACATAATATTTGCGATGATGATTTTTTACATCATTAACCGTAGCTGTTTGCACTTTTTTCATATCGCCATCTACTACCTCTGAAGCGGGATGTTTTGATGATAAAATTGCTCTGAGCAATATATCATCAATATTTGCTTCTAGTCCGGCATCTTCACCTCTCAAATAATGTTCGTTATGAATCGCGGCTTTTTCCAATAAGAGAGTATCTTCACTAACAAAAGGATTTTTAATCATTTCGGCAAACAGCGGAAAAATCAGTCGGTTATGTTTTTTCTTGATAGTATCGGCAGGGCCATAAGTTGTTACTGATCGGTCGGTAGTAATGTAAATATTGTCGTCTGGTCCGCCGGTTGTTCGCCAAAGTAGTAAATCCAATTCTTCTTGGCTAAGTTTGGGAAGTTCGTTGCAGATACAGTGTTCTACTAAATGAGATATATAAGAACCAACACCGTGCATAGAGCCAGCCATCACGCAAATTACTGCTAGTTCCTTAGAATGATCTCGATCGTGCTGGGTATAAAATCTTAAGCCATTGTTCAATTGTCCGCATTTTATCTGATAACAATCACGCATTGTTTTTTCTCCTCTTGTTCGCTGAAGCTTTAGCCAAGACGGGTTTCGGTAGTGAATAATCCAATGCTAGGCAAATTATCCGCGCGTGTGTTCTAATTCTTGTTTCAAGCGGCCAACAGGTTGGCGTTTCTACAGTAAGGGAGTGGTTAGTGTGGTTTTTGTACAAGTAGGCATCAAGAGATTTTCCCGTGGCGTCAAGTGCGCCTTTTGCATCGATGGGATACCAAATTACACCCCCATTGTTAGTTTCTCCATAAACCTTTGGCCAATCACAAACATGGATATTTTCTTTTCTAAGCTGAGCTACAATTTTATCTCCAATTCTCAACCCTGATTTTTTAATGGCTGTTTCCCACATCCAAAAAGCACTTGGATTGTCCTCGGGCCCATAATCTTCTTTTGGATCTATGGCTAGTGGGGGACTTTCGTGCATATCCATAGTGAGAAAATATCTAGATGGACCTTTTTGTAACGATTGTTGAATTAGTTCAACTTCTTTGGTTGGTGGAGGGCTCGTAAAACTACGATTCAGGTTTATATAATCCATATTCATTCGCATCTCTGCTTCAAAGCCGCTGGGATTAACACAGGGATAGCAGTGAAAATTAAATCGATCTAAATAATGATGTATGTGTCGATCAAGAAAATGCAAAATTCCCAATCCACCGGCGGGTTCGTCACCATGAACAATGCCAGAAAGAAGAATGTCTCTTTTAGTTAAATTGTTACCTGGGCGTTGAACAGTAATTTTGTAAAGCGGATATTGCCAACGACCAAACTTCAATTTACCAAGGCTCTCTACGCTGAATCTAGTAGCAAATCCAGAAAATAATAGTTTACGAATCTGATAAACAACTTCGTCCTCATAAGAGTGCAATCTATTCATTTACGCTTTCCTTATTCAAGAATCAAAGAACACCAGTATTATAAAATAAAAACAGCCGATTTTCAATCGGCTGTTGTTTTTTTTAAACGATACTCAAAATCTTTTCCTTAATACTCTGCGGGTCAAATCCAGCGCTTTCGTAAATCTCTTTCGGTGAACCTGATTTTTGGAACTGGCTGATTCCTAATGCTCGCTGACGGTAATTTGCCGGCAGGATAAAGGGATAGAGAAATCCCGGCCAGCCATTATGCAAAGTAACAACATATTGCCGCTCATCGTCTGATAGAATCGATTGAGCTTTTTGCGGGTCGCGTTCAGCTAGTTCTTCATAAAGCTCCGGCGAGGTGACGGCAATAATCTTCACGTCTAACCCCTGATCACAAAGATCGGGCAGAATCTCCATAGTGTTGGCCATTATCTGTCCACCGCAAACGGCTAGGACTATTTTTTGATGTCCATCCTCATCAAAGGGCTTGAAAACATAAGCGCCATTAATCGCTTCACGCGCCGACGGTACATAGCCGTCTCTTTTGAAGACCAATGTTGCCGGCCGCATTACTGAGAGAGCGATTGGTTCGCCCACACTTAAAGCGTGGAAAAGCATTTCAATCGTTTCATTGGCATCTAATGGTTTGTAAACCTTGATGCCCGGATAGGCGTTAAATAGCGACATCCAGAAGAGTCCGTGATGAGTGGGGCCGTCCTCGCCCGTTTCCGGTCCGTCATGGGCCGCCATCATAATGAAAAATCCTTTTCTGTCGGGATTAACTGCATTATTAATCAGCGCCATTCTTACCGAGTTGCTCATCATTGAAGTGAAGACGCCGTAACTGGTAAAGATGCTCATTGCCTGAAAGCCACCCGGTAAGATATCCTGCGTCAGGGCTGTGGCCATCATCGCCATATTTGGTTCGGCAATGCCGAAACGAAAGCCGCGCCCCAGTGGATTGTCTTTATTAATTACACCATAAACATTCTCCGCCGCGCCGGTGAGAACTGATTTCATTAGATCGCCGGCGCCGATATAACAGAACGCCGTTTGTTCCATTAGCCACTTGAAAAATATCTCGGTTGCTTTTCTAGTGGGGACAAGATCGCCCTCTTTAAAGATCAATTCTAGAGGCAGGACATCCGGCCGTTGTATCTTTTTATAATCTACCATTGGCCGATTGTGAAGAGCTTCTTCCATTTCAGCCAAAAGCCCTCGTTCTGCTTTAATGTTGTTTTTAGTAATCTCCATTCGCCCGGCAATATAATCAACATCCTCTTGGGTCAAATGCGATAGAACCTCAATATCTGGAACATTATCTGGAACATTAAAACCAAGATTATTCATCACCTCAATATATTCTTGGTGGGGGAGCGGCGCGCCGTGCGAATCGGCTGTGCCTTCCAGTTTGCCGTAAAATTTACCTTTGGTTGTATGGCAGATAATTACTGTTGGTTTTTGGTTATTGAAACTAGCGTATGCTTTCTTGTAAGCATGAACTAACTCCAAAACATTATGGCCATTTACCTCAATGACATTCCAGCCGAAAGTTAACCAATGATTGAGATAAGGAGATTGAATAACATCACTAATTGAACCATCTATACCAAAACCATTATAATCCAAGCTAACGATGATATTGTCGGCGCCCATTGAAACAGCGCTGTTGCGCGCCTCATAACTTATACCCTCTTCTGTTTCCGCATCTCCGGCAATAACAAAAACTTTTGCCGGCAGGCTATTTGATTTTTGCAATAGAGCCAAACCCAACGCCGCAGAAAATCCGTGGCCGGAAGCGCCGGTTGAGGCATCAGCCAAAGCGTAGCGCGATTCCACGTGGCCGCTAGGGCCATCAATATGTCGGAATCGTACTAGATCTTCACCGAATACCGCGCCGAGTTTTTTACCATCTTCTAAAGATATTTTACCCTGCTTGCGTAGGGCCTCATAAATCAATGCTAGTGTGGCGTGAAATAGTGGCGAACAGTGTCCAGTCGACCAAACCAACCGATCACGGCCGGCATGTTTAGGGTCAAGTGGATCAAAAGCCAAGACGCCGCTAAAAAGTAGTGCTAAAATCTGCTCAACTTTTGAGGATGATCCACCGGGATGACCGGATCTAGCGCTATCAATCGCCGCAAAAGCCAAACCACGAACAATTCGCGCTAACTTCTCAATTCGCGCAACATCAACACCATCAATCGGTTGCAAATGCGATTCTCTTAAGCTTAAATACATAATCCTTCCTTTCCGCGGTTGTCAAAGTACCCCTTCGTTATAGCAGAAAATTTAAGAATAAAAAAGTGGACGCAGTAGGATTCGAACCTACGACCCTTCGCGTGTAAGGCGAACGCTCTAAACCACTGAGCTATGCGTCCAAAACTAACTACATTATACCACATTTTTCAATTACCGCAACTCTGGAATAAAATAAACGGTCGCCTTAGGCGACCGTTTATTAAATCTCTTTTATATCCAATTTTTCTATTTCACTACCATCTTCGTTGAGTAGTAGACAAAGCGTTACTTTTCTCATATCTGTTTATTAAAACATAAAAGCTCGCCAATCAAAAATCTCCGCTCCACGGAGATTTTTGGTGTGGACCTGACGGGACTTGCACCCGCTTCACTGTGTGTCAAAAACAGCATGTTACTATATACAACACAGGCCCAGATCCACAGCGTTATGATAAAACAAAAAGAACTCTTTTAACAAGAGTCCTTTTTGTGACACACAGTTTGGCCCGTGATGTACGAACCGCTGTTATGTTGTAAATATAGCAAATATACAATAAATGTCAATAGTATGTGCGCCCACTTGGATTTGAACCAAGGACCTTTGCCTTATAAGAGCACTGCTCTAACCACTGAGCTATGGGCGCTTCTGACACTATAATACCTTATTTTATAGCCGAAATCAATAATTTGACTTAAGCTCGGTAATAATTTATTATAGTATGCTATACTACTATAATATGAAACTATTGTATCAAAATCTTCTTTGGGCGGTATTGTTTTTAATCACTATCGCGCTAGCTTTTTCTTTACTGGCCGGCTCGCTTGAACAGCCACAAAAACTAACGCTCAATGAATTAGTTGAGAAAATCAATCAAGAGCAAGTAGAAACAATTGTCGTTGCTGGTGAGCAGTTGGAGGTTGAGTTAAAAGGTGGTGATAAAGCCACCTCGCGTAAAGAAGCGGGAGTCGGCTTGAGTGAAACATTGAAAAATTATGGTGTTGAATCGGCGAAGTTGAACGCAATTTCGTTAGAGATAAAAGACGAGTCCGGCTTTAAGTTCTGGGCAAGTATTTTATTACCGGCATTATTACCCATTCTTATTATTCTGGCGGTGTTCTGGTTTATTTTTCGCAACGCCAAGCAGGGCGCCACTCAAGCATTCTCTTTTGGCCGCGCCAACATTCGCCTTTTTTCTCCAAAAAGGAAAAATAAGATTACTTTTAAAGACGTTGCCGGCTTACAAGAGGCCAAACAGGAACTGAACGAGGTGGTGGACTTCTTGAAAAATCCTAAAAAGTATCTGGATATGGGCGCCAAGATTCCCCGTGGTGTTTTATTAATGGGCCCGCCGGGAACCGGCAAGACCTTATTAGCCCGCGCTGTGGCGGGGGAGAGTAATGTTCCTTTCTTTTCCATCTCCGCTTCGGAGTTTGTGGAAATGTTTGTCGGAGTGGGCGCTTCACGGACTCGCGACGCTTTTGCTACTGCTAAGAAAGCGGCGCCAGCGATTTTATTTATTGACGAAATTGACGCCGTTGGCCGCCAGCGGGGCGCCGGTTTGGGTGGTGGTCATGACGAGCGGGAGCAGACGCTTAACCAGATTTTAGTGGAGCTGGATGGTTTTGAGCGAGAAACAAAGGTTATTGTCATTGCCGCTACCAATCGCCCTGATATTTTGGACTCGGCACTGTTGCGTCCCGGCCGTTTTGATCGGCGGGTCATTTTAGATATGCCCGACATCCAAGACAGAGAGGCGATTCTGAAAATTCATATTCAGGATAAGCCATTAGATAAGGATATTAATTTAAATAAAATCGCGGTTCGCACTCCGGGTTTTTCTGGCGCCGATCTGGCCAACTTAATGAATGAAGCGGCGATTCTGGCGGCGCGCAACAATAAGAAGAAAATTACTCAAGAAAACTTTTTTAATTCAATTGAAAAAGTTTTACTGGGTCCGGAACGGCGTAGCCGCGCTTCCTCCAAAAAAGAGCGGGAGATTACTGCTTATCACGAAGCTGGCCACGCCTTGGTGGCGACCAGCACCAAAAACTCCGATCCGATACAAAAGGTTTCTATTATTAGCCGTGGTTTGGCTGGTGGCTATACGATGAAACTACCCACCGAAGATTATCGCCTACGTACCCGTTCGCAGTTTTTGGGCGATCTGGCGATGATGATGGGCGGCTATGTCGCCGAGGAGGTGGTTTTTGGCGAGATGAGCACCGGCGCCTCTAATGATTTGCAAAGAGCGTCAGAATTGGCGCGCGCTTTGGTAACTAAATATGGCATGAGCGAGCTGGGACCGATTACTTTTGGTGGGACAGACGAGATGGTTTTCTTAGGTAAGGAGATTGTGACTGAAAAAAATTATTCGGAAGTGACAGCTGCCAAGATTGATGAAGAGATTAAAAAGTTTATCAATCGCGCCTACGAGGCCGCCAAAAAAACACTCACTTCCCACAAAGAAGCTCTTGATACCATCGCCGACACTCTGCTCAAAAAAGAAGTTATTGAACAAGAAGAGTTTGTTGATATATTAAAACCCTTCAAAATCCGAAAATTCGCTGTATAATGCGTCATTCTGAGCGTAAGCGAAGAATCTATAAACGGCTCACCCCTATGAGCCGTTTATTTTTTAGATTGCCGCGCCCAGCTCGCAATGACATAATGTAAATATGCCCATCAA